>CAZZUZ010000098.1:0-8743 GCA_964657315.1 Vulcanimicrobiota bacterium | reverse complement strand
TTGGCGCATCATTCAATATGCTTCTTGTCGCGGTCTCGAAGGCTGGGCAACGATTCTCGTGGCGCTCGACGACCTTTATGCCAATAAACTCAAGTATCCGAGCTCGGCCGGCGAGAAGGCCGACGTCGATCCCGAGTTCGTCGCTCGGCGGTGGCTGCTCATTCCGCTGACGCGTGCCGTGCATTTTCTCATCATTCACGTCCGCGATGCGACGTCGCCGATTACCGCTCTCTTGCGCGAAGCGAGTGCATCTTTGCCGAAGGGCGTGGTCGAATGGTACTCGGCAGCCGAAGCGCTCGATCTCGCGTGAAGCGTTTCTAAGCGAATTTCGCTTCCAATGCAGCGATAGTCGAGAGAAGTGTCGCGAATACCGGAGCGTTCGTATCTATCGCGTCTCGCACGAGGCTCGATTGCGCGATCGCAGCGTATCCCGATCGTGCTCCCACGATGGCACCCACGATCGACGCGATCGTATCCGTGTCCTGACCGGAAGCGGCGGCGCGGCCGATCGCTTCGAGCGGATCGTCGTAGCGCAGGCTGATCGCGTGTGCGCCGGCGACGGTTTCCCAGCCGCTCATGAGCACGTCGCAAAGATGGAGCGGTAAGTCGCCGCCTTTCTCGTCGTTCCGGTGCGCCCGCTCCCAAGCGGCGGCGAGGGTCGGTTCGTCGATACCGGCCGGCAGCGAAGAGGAAGCCGGCGCGTCGTCGATGGCGTCGTGGCACAGCACCGCGACGGCCTGCGCCGACGCTACCGCAGCCGGATGCCCGTGCGTCACGCGCGCTTGGATTGCGGCGATCCGCAACACCTCATCGCGGTCGCGTAGAAAGCCGACCGGATGCGCGCGCATGGCCGCGCCGTTGCCGCCGTCGTTCTCGTCGCCGCACGTCGCAGGCTCGGCACCCGCCCTGAGGCGCGAGAGTGCGCGGACCGTCGCCGAACCCGGACCGCCGCTCCAAAAGACGTCGCCCAGAATACCGGCATCCCGATCCAAATCGCTTAAGAAGCGTATCGCAAATACGCGCGCGTCCAACTCGTCGCCGCCCGCGATCGCGAGCGCCACAGATAACGCCATCGCCGTATCGTCCGTCGGCATTCCCGGCTCGCGCGGATACAGCAGCGACCCACGCATCGCGGGCTCGAATCGCCGAACGATCGGCTCGCCCAAATGCTTCGCGATCGCTTTGGCGCCGACGAATTCGAACGCCGACCCCATGGCGTCGCCGATCGCCGCGCCCCACATGCAGCCGGCGATGCGGTCGGCTCGAACGGAATCGGTCACGCGGCGTTCCCGTCGAGCAGCGAAGATTCGAGCTGCTTGAGCGTGTCGTCGCCCGAGACGATGCGGAAGATTTTTGGATAATGCGTTTCGGCGTTCGCGTGAAGCAGGCCGATGAGATTGCCGACCAGCTCGGCGTCGAGGTGCTCGGCGCGGTAGTCGATTTCGAGCACGAGGCCCTGCGAGAAGATGAACTTGCTCAGCGACATCGAGCGGTTCATGTCAAGCACGGCCTCCATGAGGCGCATCTTCAAGTTCGACTCTTCCGGAACGTCGCAAACGCGCGTGTACGCGTTGAACCAGTATTCGTTCAGGCGCGCCGCGACGAGCCACTCGCGGCTTCGCCCGGAATAGGAAAGACCGCGCGTCGTTTCGTCGATGCGAAACGACGTGAGCTCGGCTTCACGCAGCAACGCGCGCAATTTTCGATTGTGGTAGCTTTGCGGATTAGCAGTGTCCATACCGCGAGGATACGGCACCGAAGTGTACGATGTGTGGCGCGTCGTCACTCGGCAATCGGCCCGATCGAAGCGATGTGCCGCTCTTGACCCGATGTCTCGATCGTATGGGCTCGTGCGCGGCGCACGGCCGCGATCGCCTCGGCCGGCGACGTTCCGAGTTCGACCAGCAGCCGCGCGGCGATCGTACCGGTACGGCCGAGGCCGGCGCGGCAGTGAACGACGATGAGACCTCCGCGCTTGAGAATCGCGCGGGCTTCGGGCCCGACGGTCTGCCATCGGCGCTCGAAAGCCGGATCGGGCACGCCGGCATCGGGAATCGGCAGATGACGCCACGGGATGCCGCTCGATCGCATCGTCGCTTCGAACTCGGGCACGCCGAGGTTCGCGAACTCGAACGACTCGTTGAGCGTGAACACGAGGTCGGGCGCGGCGGCGCGCAGCGCTTCGACGTCCGTTGCGAGGTCGCGCTTCCACGTGATCCCGGAGTTGGTCACGTGCGCGCTCGAACGGCCGGGCAAAATGGTCATGCCGATTCTGCCGCCCGTCTTCGGCACGACGACCTCGTCGATGCGCAGCGGATGCGTGACGCTCGTCCCGATCGGCACGGTTACGCCACCGCCGGTTGCGGCGTGGGCCGCGCGAGGCGATCGACGGTTCGTTCCAGCTCGTTCGCCACGCGATGGACGCGCGGGTCGGGCGATGCTTCGTAGATCGAGACGAGCGCGCGAAAATTCTCGAGGATTTCGTCTTTGGCACCGTTGAACCGTGACCACAGAGCGTCGCCGATCTCCGCGTGGTCGAGTTCCATCGATCGCGCGTTGTGCAGCTTGTCGGCAGCGCTCACCAAGAGCACCGACTGATTGCGCTCGCTGCGAAGGTGATCTCGGTAGATGCGTTTGCGCTCGGCGTACGGCATATCGTCCTTGGCCTCGTCGCTGCTCTTGGAGATCCAGTCGGACAGGCTCGCGACCATCGTCGCGATGTTCTCGTCGAACTCCCGAGCGATGTCTCGGCGGCGTCCTTCGCCGCCGCCGGGCGCCATCGGCTGATCTTCGATCGTATCGTGCAACAGGGCCGCGATCGCTTCGTCCTCGGTTCCGCCGGCCTCGAGCACGATCGACGCGACGCCGAAGAGATGCGAGACGTACGGGATCTTCGTTTTCTTGCGCACTTGTGCCGCGTGGGCGGCGCCGGCATACGCAACGGCTTTATAAAATCTCTGGGTCAACAATCGAACAACTCCTCAGGTGTGTGAAAGCTTTCGACCGCGATACGATTCCAGAATCGTCTGCGCGGTATGAAGGGCGAGCGATACGACGTGGTCCGGCGCGATGACCGCGGCCTCACCGCCGTAGCCCATCGCCCAGCGGACGACTTCGTGCGGATCGCCGACGACGAACGTCATCTCGGCCGACCCGTCGTCGAACGATACGAAACGCTGTAGTGCTTGCCAGCGGCGGCTCGTCGCGGACGCGGCGACCTTCGCACTCAACCGGACCGTGACCGCAATCGGAGCCTCGTGACTCTTCATGAAGCCGACCGCATCCGTCGCATCGAATTGTGCGGGAACGTCGCGCACCTTGGGTATCGTACCAGCTTTCGCCGGCAGCGTCATCATCCGGTCGAGCGCAAAGATCCGCCAATCTTTGCGGTCGAGGTCGTAGGCGACGAGATAGGCGCTGCCCGAGCGCAAGAGGACGCGGTACGGCTCGACGTGCCGTTCCTCGCCTTTCTTCGGTCCGGATGCGTATTTGAAGCGGACGCTCGCGGGATTGGGACGCGTCTGCCACGCGGCTTTGAGGTGCTCGTAGGTCTTTGCGACGTGCGATTGTTCGAGCAGCTGCGGGACCACGAAGCGCAGGAAGCCGCCGTCGTCTTTGGTTTTGGCGAGTTCGCCGAGTTCGGAGGCCACCGGTGCCCCGAGCGAGCTCGCGAGCGCGCCGAGAAACTCCAGAACGTGCGCGCTCTCGTCGAGGGAGCGCAACTTCATGTCGACGTGCGTCAGCTCCGCGCGTTCTCTCTCGGAGATCTTCGAAATGCCGAAGCCGTTCGTCGCGCCGATGTGCCGTAGATGCTGCAAATCGCGCTGAAACGTGCGATAGCCTTCGCCGTAAACGCGTTCGTAGGCGGAAAACCGTACGGATTTCGAGCGCAGCAATTCGAGCAGCACCCAAATCTTGCGCGCCGCCGCCACGGTGGCCTCGCCCTGAACCCGATTCCTACCCTTCACGCGCATCGCTCATCGTCCGACCTCCTTAAAATCGACAGATACGAGCCATGAAGTGAGTTTCTTGTCAGAATCGTTCGACCGAAACGCTCGTATCGAGATAGGGCCGGCTCGGCTTTTTGCCGAGATTGGTAATCGATGACCATGCCGGTGCCGACCGCGACGATTTCCGATTCGCTGCGCCAAGCAATCGAGCGGCTTCGCGCGACGCTCTCGGCTAAGCTGATCGACCTCAGCCGCAATAACCCGCTGCTGTACTACCGCGATCTCAAGGTCGGCCGGCTGGAGCTCCCGGCGCCGGACTCGGCGGCGCTCGCAGCCCTGCTCGCCGGGGAATCGCTGACGCGCTCGCAACTCTCGCCCGCGACTGCGAGCGCACCCGCCGCGCAGGAGCCCGATCCGCTCACGACGCGCCTCACCGCGATTCGGCGCAAGGCGCGCGAGAACGAAGAAGAGCGCGGCTTGCGCACGCTCTTTGCCGGCATCGGCATGATCTCGTGGCGCGCCGACGACGGTGGCCGCGATCCGCTTGCGATCGCGATCCTCGTCCCGGTCGACATCGTCCCCGATCCGCGCACGCGTGGCGAGTTCGTCGTGCGGCGGTTCGACGGCGCCGATGCGACGCTCAATCCGGCGTTGCTCGAAGCGCTGCCGCAGGTCGTCTCGCAGCGGCTGCGCGCCGCGACCGCCGCGTCCGGCATCGACGACGTCGCGACCGGCCTCGCAACGATTCGTGCGATCGTCGCGGACTATCCCGAACTCTCGTTTCACGACCGCGCGGTGCTCGGAAACTTCAGCTTTCAACTCATGAGCATGGTGGACGATCTCGCCGAGTCGTCCGATCTGCTCGCGGCGCATTCGCTGGTGCGCGCGATCGCGGGCGACGAAGCATCGCAGGGCGAGTTGCAGCGCTCGCGCACGGGCGTCGTCGACGTCGAAGAACTCGACGCGATCCCGCCCTCGGGCGAACTCTTCGTGCTCGATGCCGACCCGTGGCAGTCGCAGGCCATCCACACGCTCGGACGCGACGAGGTCGCGCACGCGATCGTCGACGGGCCGCCGGGAACGGGCAAGTCGCAAACCATCGCCAACCTCATCGCGTCGCTCGTTTCCGAGCGTAAGACCGTGCTCTTCGTCGCCGAAAAGCGCGCGGCGCTCGACGTCGTGCGCAAACGCTTGACCGAAGCCGGCCTCGGGTCGCTCGTGCTCGATCTGCATGGTTCGGACGTCACGCGCAGACAGGCGTACGGCCAGCTCTTGGGCTCGATGCGCGCGCTCCGCGCCGCGGCTCCGTCGCATTTCGAATCCGACGATCGCGCGTTCGTCGATCGCCGGACGCAGCTCAACGATCACTGCACGTTCCAGAACACGCCGCTCGACGGCATCGGGCGTACGCCGTACGAGATTCTCGGACGCCTCGCGCACCTGGGCGACGCGCCTGCGGTCGACGCGCATCTTTCGAGCGACGTGTTGGAAATCGTTACGCCCGCGGTTATGACGGACACGAACGAACGCCTGAGCGAACTGGCCGATCGCATCGCCGATCTCGAAGCGAGGAACGCCGTCTTGTGGGCGTCTGCGACGTTCGATAACGACGATGCGGCTACGGCGACGCAGCGAAGCGTGCGCGACTTGCGTGACCGCGGGCTAACTCCGCTCGAGGCCGAAATTTCGCGCGTCTTCGGCGCGGCGGCGCAGACGTTGGCCGATGTGCTCTCCCTCGCCGGCGAAATCGCGACGCTGTCCGAACTGGCGTCGTTCTTTCGTCCCGACGCGTTCCGCTTGGACGACGCGACGCTCGATCTCGCAATGGCCGCAAACCGTTCGCCGTTCTCGCCGATCGCGCGCTTCTTCGACGGATCGCTCAAAGCCGCGCATCGGAAGGTCGTCCCAACGCTCGTGACGCCGAATGCGGCGCGCACCGACCTGCTCGCCAAAATGACCCAACTGCGTGCGATCGACCGGGCGCGCCGCAACGCGGCCAGTGCGCAAACGTTGCCCGATCCGATCGTCACGCGTCAGACGATCGCGCTCGTGCGGGCGGAGGCCTCGCGCATTGAAGCGGTCCTCGGACCGTTGCCGCTCGACGTCCCCGGCTTGCATACGCGCCTCGACGGCCTGCTCGCCGATTCGCGGGCACCGTATATCGCCGCTCGCGTCCGCGCGATCGAAGCGCTGCTCGCGTCACGCGGTCTCGGGCCGTTTCTCGCTTCGCTGCGCCGACTGGGTCCGCCGCGTAACGCCTGGCCGGCAGCATTCGAACGAACCTACCTCGAGAGTCATCTCGATCGCATCCGTGGGCGCATCGCGACCTTCGACGGCCGCGCGCACGATCGAACGGTCGTCGAGTTCGGCTCGCGCGATCGCGGACGCCTTTCCGCTGCGGGCGGGCGCGTCTTACGTGCGGCAGCCGAGCGATTCGCCACGGTTGCCGACACGTATCCGGCGGAGTTGACGGCACTCGAAGTCGAGACGGGAAAACAGCGCAAGCTCAAGCCGCTGCGCGATCTTTTCGAATCCGCGCCGCACGTGCTCACGGCGGTCGCGCCGTGCGTGATGGCGAGCCCGCTGTCCGTTAGCCAATTCTTGCCGAGAACGGCGGCTTTCGATTTCGTCGTGTTCGACGAGGGCAGCCAGGTGACGCCGGAAAATGCCGTGACGTCGATCATTCGCGGGCGGCGGCTCGTCGTCGCGGGCGATCGGCATCAGTTGCCGCCGACCGCCTTCTTCACGGCCGTTTCCGAGGACGACGGCGCCGATGCGGATGAAGGAGATGCGAACACGCTCGAGGGCATGCAGTCGCTGCTCGACGCGGTGCAGCCCTTTGCGAAACCGCTCGGACTGCGCGTGCACTATCGCTCGCGCGACGAGAAGCTCATCGCGTTTTCGAACCATCACGTCTACGACGACCGCCTCGTCACGTTCCCCGGCACCGGGCGCGACGGCAAAGCGGTCTCGTACGAACACGTGCCGCCGAGCGCGACCGAAGCCGATGAGACGAGTTCGGCTGCGGAGGTGCGGGCGGTCGTCGCGCGCGTGCTCGAACACGCGGAGCACCGCGCGCACGAGTCGCTCGGCGTGATCGCGATGAGCATCAAACACGCGCAGCGCATCGCGGTCGAACTCGATCGCGTGCGCCGTAATCGGCCCGACCTCGATGCGTTCTTCGCGGAAAACCGCGCGGATGCGTTCTTCGTGAAGAACCTCGAACGCGTGCAGGGCGACGAACGCGACGCCATCATCCTCTCGATCGGCTACGGCCGCACGAAGACGGGCGCGGTCAGTCACAACTTCGGCCCGGTCAACGTGAGCGGCGGCGAGCGCCGGCTCAACGTCGCGATCACGCGCGCGAAGAATCGCATCCTGCTCATCTCGCAGCTGCGTGCGAGCGATCTCGACCCCAAACGCCTGACGAGCCGCGGTGCGAAACTGCTCGGCGCCTATCTGCGTTACGCCGAGAGCGGCGGCGAAGACCTCGGCCGCGATCGTCCGCACGACGAGATCGCGCTCAACGATTTCGAAGCCGACATCAAGCTCGCGCTCGAAAGCGCGCACGGCTGGTCCATCGTCTCGCAGTACGGCGTCGGCGAATTCCGCATCGACCTCGCGGTGCAAGACCCCGAAGAACCCGGCACGTTCGTGCTCGCGATCGAGTGCGACGGCGCGAGCTATCACAGCTCGCCGACCGCGCGTCTGCGCGACCGGCTGCGTCAGCAAATTCTCGAAGCGCGCGGTTGGCATTTTTTGCGCATCTGGTCGACGGACTGGTTCAACGATCGCGCGGGCGAAATCGCGCGTGCGAAGAGCTTTTACGACGCCGCGCGTGTCGAGTCCGAAGCGCCGTCCGCTCCGGCAACGGCGCCGGCGGCCCTTCCGCAGCGGCTCACCGCATCGCCGATCGCGCAGTCGTACGATTCGATCAACGACGTTCCGATGGAGACGCTCGTAGCGCTCGTGCGCTGGATCTGCAGCGACGAGCGCATCCGCACGCACGACGAGATCGTCGGCGAGGCGATCAGATCCTTGGGCTTCGCACGCCGGGGTAAGGCGATCGTCGCCCGCCTCACCGCCGCAATCGAGATGTGTCGCGGTGCGGGCTGAGCAATGAGCGAAGACATGCACGGCAAGCCTTACCAGGACACGGTCGCGGCGTTCGCTACGCTCGGTGCCTCGATCATCAACCTCGATCGCAGTACCCGCTACGAGCAGATCGGCGCACTCTCGAAACGTCCGCTCGAGCCGGGATACATTCCCGTCGCCCGTCCCGCACGAATCGTAAACGTCAGCTACTATCCGAACGAATCGGAGATGGACACCGACGCATACAGGTCGCTGCAGGCGACTTTCTTTCGATGGGCGATCGAAGGGACGGCCGAGGCCTACGAGGCGTCGTACGCGGACTGGCTGGCCGCGCTTCCGGCCTTTCCGTTTCATCGCGATTTCGTCCGGCCGCTCTTCGACGAAATCGGAGTCGCCGACAGCGAATTCGCCTGGCTGCCGCTGATCAAAGCTCCGTTACCCGCGCGCTCGACCGTGCCCGACGACGACATCTTTTCCGATCGCATCTTGCTGTGGGATCAACTCTCGCTGCTCAAGCCGGCGATCATTCTCGCACAGGGTATGGCCGCCGCCGACGTCGTGCGGCCGATGTGCGAAGACAAGTTTCCGCATCGGCTCGTCGTACAGAAGATCGGCCGCTTCGGGACCAAAGCCGCGAAGAAGATCGCACACGAACGCGTGATCGCGGAGCTTCGGGAAGCTCTGCGGCAAACGGAGTC
>CAZZUZ010000097.1:0-8775 GCA_964657315.1 Vulcanimicrobiota bacterium | reverse complement strand
TTTTCGAAGCGCCGCGACATCGCGTTCGCGGCCGATCAATCGGGGAACGGCGGCGCCGGCCGACGATACGTGCGCGACGCCGCGACTCGGCGCGCGCCGTCTCGGAACGGGTTTGGCGGCAGCCGCGGCAGACGCCGTAAACGCGCTGGCGTCGCGAGCGTCGAGATCGAGCCCCTGCACGAGCAACAGCACCGTCTGACGCTGCGGCGCGCGTCGAAATCCCCGCTCGAGCGCCGAGATCGCCTCGACGCTCATCCGGGCTCGCTCGGCGAGTTCGGACTGCGTCATACGCCGCGCGAGCCGGTGCTCACGCAACAGATCGGCAAAAGAATCATCGTCCGCGACACGACCGCCCTCCACGTTCGTTCACTACCTCCTCTCAGCTTCACGATCTCGGCTAGTCGAGCGCTCGCGCACGTACGAGTTAGCCGTACGTTTTCAGCCGTACGTTGCGGCGGCTTCGGCGACCCGCTATGGTCGTGTCGACAGGAGGCACGATGTTCGTCTTAGCGGCCCTTCCACTCATGTATTGCGACGCTTCGCGCGTCGTCCACATCCGCAAAGCCGTCGACTCGACGCACGCGGGCGCATGGCCGTAGTCGGCAACGTCCGCACGAGCGACTCTCTCTACACGCTCGCCTATCCGGCCGGCCCCGCAGCCGTCGCCCATCAGAGGATCATCATGACGAACAAACTCTCGTGCACCGTACTCGCGGCGGCATTCTTGCTCGCCTCGGCCCCGGCACTCGCACAGCCGGGACCGGACGATCCGGCATCGGACCATACCGCGATCCACCAAGCGGCGAAAGAAGATCGAAAAGCGGATCTCGCGACGGCTCGTTCGTCGAGCGCACCGCCGCAAAACGTCGCGGCCGATCTCCTCGATACCGGCTACCGCAACGCTGCGGCCAAACGGTATCGTCCGGCCTTACTCTCGTCACCCGGCAACCCCATCAAAGTGAACGGCCAAATCGTCTTCGCGACGAACGCAGCGCTCACGCCGGACGATCGCCGCACCGCGCTGTACATCCAGCTTTTGCGGTTGATCGGTAAGTCCACCGTTCCGCCATCCGCCGCAAAGCTGATGAGAGCGCAAATCAAGGCGACGCAAAAACTTGTCGAACTCACGACGGCTCGGGTCACGGGCCAGCCGGTCCGGGGCGCTCGGAACGCGGCTGCGAACGGTTCGGTCACGAGCCCCGCTGCGTCCGCACAACCGGGAGATCGCCTAGTCTTCGATACCGGTCCGATCTTTGCGCCGACCTCGGGCAACGGCAACCTCGGTGTGCAGTCGCTCGGAGGCGTGCCGATGATGATGACGCTGCCGTCCGATGCGTTCATCAGCACGACGTTCAACCCGGCGCAGATCGATTATAACGATAAGGGCGGCTGTGCGAATAACAGCGACGCCACCAACACCGCCGCCTATCGCGACGCGATCCTGCGCTGCTTCGCACACGCGGTGCACAATCTGCGCGTCCAGGCCGCGCAAGACGCCGTCCGCGAGTATCGGAAGTGGAAGAGCGATCCGTACGGCTTCACGCCGCCTGCAGGCTTCGCATATTCCGCACCGGCGCGTCCCGTCACCGACGGCAACGGCCATTCGCTCAGTATTGCGGGCGCATATTCCCTCGACGCCTCGAGCGCGCCCGACGTTCGCATGTTTGGTGAAGCGGACGCCGTGAACGCCTTCGTCGGCGGAGATGCGGGCCGAACGCTCGGCGATCGCATCATCGGCTGCTTGCAGTACTCCAACGCCATGGACATGCCGCAGTTGCGCGCCGCCATCGGCGATCCGCCGACACCGGATCCCACGAGACAACTCACCGACATCGCGAGCGGCACCGCCGCCTTCAATGAGCTCACGTCGCTTCTGGGCGGCGGAACGACCGGTAAAGCCGGCGCAATCGGTGCCGGCGGCTTGGCCGGCGCCGGAATCATGAGTACCGAGACCGCCTACGATGCCGTCATGCCGTTTGCGTCACGCGGCTTTTGGGACGCGGCGCAGAAAGTCTTCACGGGCGGTGTCCCCGCCGAAGAAGCGGAAGCGGGACCGCCCGGTCTGCTCGCCGCTTTCGTCACGACGATGATCGAGGCCGGGGTCGATGAGGGCCAAAAAGTCATCGGTAATAAGGATTTGCCCGGCGATCTCGATGCCGAGTTCGCATCCGCAAGATCCGCTTCCGATCCGACGGCTGCGGAGCTGGCCGGCTCGCAATCGGGCCGCACCGAGCTCTTCACCGTGTTCGTCGGAGGCATCGCGCACGTGAAGATGTGAGCTGCGCGTGAAAGCGCTCACGATCGGGAATTCGTGAAGTGTTCCCGATCGAACGATAGTCGATAACACGTACATGCCGTCATCCGGCCACCTCGCTCGGCTCGCATCGAGCAAGGTGGCTTTGATACTCGTAGCGATCATCGCGCTCTTTCAGACGGGCGTGATTTTCTACGACGTCGGCGCGCAGAGTGACGCCGCGCACATCATCGACATCAGCGGCTCGCAGCGGCAGCGCACCCAAAGCCTCGCCTACCTCGCACTCTCCCTCACCACGCCATATCCGGTAAACGGCGCGCGCTCCGCGATCGAATCGACGATACGCGACATGAAGCGCACCCGAGCCGAACTGCTGCGTCATCCCGAGTACGATTCCGGCGCGCGCGGTCCCGACGGCCGCACCCGCCTCGGGAAGCTCGTGGATCGGTACGTCGCGAGCGTCTGTGCCGTCGTCGCGCACCCGGGCGATAGCGCCAGAATCCGCGAGATGGAGCGCCTGCGTTCCTTCGCATTCGCGCGTTTCGACGCGACCGTTGCGATGCGCGTCCACGTCGCGGCTCGGAAGAACGCCGAAGTCCTCGGCGTTCTCGTGCTGGGCTTGCTCGTTCAGATCGCGAGCATCGCCGGCGTCTGGCTGCGCATCGTCGCTCCGGCCGAAGCGCGTAACCGCCGGCTGCTGCGCGACGTGTCGCTCGCACGCGAACAGATCGAATCGACTTTCGAAGAGAATCCGGACGTCGTCGCGATTTACGATCGCGACGGTTATCTCGTCAGAGAGAACGCCGCGCGCCGAAAACTCATGGGCTAGAAGCCCATCAAAGCCGCAACGCAGCATTATTCGACGATCGTGCACCCCTCGTCGCTCGCGGCAGTCGACGCCGCCTTCGCGCGCGCGCTCGAAGGTACCGCAGAGCGCGCCGACATCACGATCGTTTCGTCGGACCGCTCGCCGATCGACGTCTCGTCGACGTTTTTCCCATACCTCGTTCACGGCGTCCTACGCGGCGTCACCGTCTTCTCGAAAGACATCCGTCAGCTGCGCGCCGTCGAGGAACGCGAAGCCGAGCAGGCACGGCGCCTGGCCGACTTGTACGAGATCGCCTCGTCCGCCGGCCGCACGACGAAAGAACTCCTCGATTCGGCAATCGCGCTGATCACCGCTCGCCTCGGCTACGACGGTGGAATGATCACGGAAATCCACGACGGCCTCGTCACCGTCGTGTCGACGACGCGCGATCTCAAAGGCCTCGCGGTCGGCGATACGCGCCCGCTCGAGTCGTCGATGGTGCGCCTCGCGCTCGCGGCGACGGACGTCTACGAAGACCGGAATTTCTTCGCATCCGAATACGCCGGCGCCGCAATCGCACTGAACTGGCGTAGCGTCGCCGGCATGAAGATTTTCGTAGACGGCGTGCTGTAAGGCACCGTCGGTTTCTCCAGCGCGACGAAACGCACGGACGATCTCAGCCCGAACGACGTAGCATTCATGCGACTGACCTGCGCGCTGCTGGGCTCGATCATCGAACGCGGCCGGCAGATCAAGAAGCTCGACATGCTCGCCTTTTACGACCCGCTCACCGGGCTCGCCAATCGCGCGCAGTTCGCCGCAAAGATCGAGGCACTAATCGCGGGCAAGCGGCGCTTCGCGCTCCATTACATCGACCTCGACCGTTTCAAAAAGATCAACGACCGGTACGGACGCACTGCCGGCGACACCGTTCTCAAAATCGCTGCGGCGCGTCTACGCGCCTGCGCCCGAGCGGAGGACTTGGTGGTGCGGCTGGGCGGCGACGAATTCGCAATACTGCAAATGGTCACGACCGGCCGTTTGGAATCGGCGCAGCTGGCCAAACGCGTCGTCGAAGCGTTCGCGCATCCGATCGACCTCGGCGGCATCGTGGTCGAGGTCGGCGCGAGCGTCGGCATCGCGATCCGTCCGCGCAGCACGATCGAAGCGCGCGTGCTGATCGAAGCGGCCGACGCGGCGCTCTACTGCGCCAAGCGCACCGGACGCGGAAAGTACGCTCGGGCCCCGAGCGTCGGCAACGGCGCGCCGGCCGAAGCGGCGATCGAAGTTTTGAAGTAGAGCGCTCGTCTACGTTTTGCGCGACCGCCGCGCCGCGCGAACGCGCGGTAAACCGAACAATCGCTCGAGCGGACCGCCGCGCACTCCGGCACCCAACTCCGCGAACGGGGCGCCGTTTTTGGTGATCGCGAGCGTGAGTCCGCGCAAATCCAACAAACGCGACAGCCGCCGCGCGAACGTCACGTACGATGCGGCTTGCCGCAGCGATCGAGGGCGAGGCTCGAGATCGCCGATCTCCGCGCGGACGCGCGCGCCGGCCGCAGAAATCTCGACGCGTGCGTCGCCGAGTTCCAGCTGCAGGTTGCCTTCGAGTTCGATCCGCGCCACCGCGCGCTTATTTTTCGATCGTGCGAATGCGCAGCACGCCTTTGACCTTCCAATGGGCCGAAGGCGATTGCGGATGCGTCGAACTCGGCACCCACACTTCGATGTCGTCGAAGGCGTATTCGATCGTCGAACCGCGGCCGGTGAGAAACGAGTAGAGGCCCTCGGCCAGTTCCGGCCAGGTCGTCGTCGCCTGCGAATCCTTGGATTTGTCTTTCGTGTCCATCATCGCAGCATCATCGCATCGCGACGGACGCGCGTCTGTCGATCTTTGACGTTCAGCGCGACGGATCGATCAGTACTTTCGTGCCCGTCGTCTTCCGCGAGTATTCGCGAATGTGGGCGGGATCGAGCGCGTCGTCGAGACCGATCGTCGCCGAATAGCTGCTGGCGAAGGTCGTGGTGATTTCGTCCGCTACGCGCTTGCGTAGACGCGTCGACGTTTCCGCGCCCGCACGAGCGAGAAACGAAAATACGAGCCATCCGCCGACAGCCCATGCCATGCCGTAGCTGCGATCGAGAACGAGGGGCGACGTGTCCAAACTTCCGTACGCATAGAGCTGCTTGTGTACCGGCGATCCATAACGCGAATACTCCGTCGTGTCGCGCAGCAACGCGTTCTCCATCGCGCGCAGGATTTGGTTCGCGAGATTGCCGCCGCCCACGGCGTCGAAGGCGAGCGTCGCATTCGTTTCCGCGATCGCATCGGTGAGCGCGGTCTCGAAATCCGGATCGTTTTGATCGCAGACGTGCCGCGCGCCCGCATCGCGCAAGAGCTTCACCGATTCCGAACTCCGGACGACGTTGACCAGGGGCACGCCGTCGGCCTTACAGAGCCGCACGAGCATTTGCCCGAGATTCGAGGCGGCGGCAGTGTGGACGAGACCACGGTGGCCCTCGAGTCGCATCGATTCGACCATGCCCAGCGCCGTCAGCGGATTGACGAAGGCCGACGCACCTTGCTCCGGCGTGATGCCGTCCGGCAACAGCAGCGCATCGTCCGCCTTGACGACGCGATACGTCGCATACGCCGGTGCGCCGAAGAGCGCGACGACGCGTCCGATCGACGACGCCGCATCCGCGCCGGCTGCAATCACCGTGCCGGCGCCCTCGTTGCCCATCGGCAGCGCGAGTCCGACGCGTCCCGACACGCTCGCACGCCGCGCTTCGGGAATGTCGGCGATCGTCGCGTCGCCGCGCCGGCGCAGCGTTGCAAGATCGGCCGGTCCGAAAAGATTGCCTTGATCCGATGGGTTGATCGGCGCGGCTTCCATTCGCACGACGATTTCGCCGGGGCCCGGTGTGCCCAGCGATTCCTCCACGACGCGCAACGCGACTGCGCCTTCGGCGGTCACGGTCGAGCGCAGGACGCGAGCGATCGTTGGGAAGTTCATGTCATCGCATTAGCCGGCGGAACGCTCGACTCAGCCCGCGGTTGCGTGAACGCCGGTCGTCGGATTTTCGTCTGCGAGGCACCCGCCGTCGTGCACGAAGCCGGAATACGTCGGGAGCTTCACGTTAGGGTCGCGACGAAAATCTTCTTTGGACTCTGTCGCTTGATATTGCGCTTGATATTCTTGAATCTCGAGTTTGATTTGGACGTCCAGACTGCTCTCCTTCGTGTGCCCGCAGTAGCACGAAGCGTGCGTACACCCCGATCCGCTGTGGAGTGAAACGCCGTGGCGGCAGCTATTGCATTGCAGGATGGCATCCATGATATCGCTCAGCATTTTGGCCCCCACGATGCACGAAGAAGGACCGAGTATACCTATCCACGTTCGTTACGTCTGTGTATTTCTAACGCTATCGGCTTTCAGATAGCGTCGCCGACCGATCCACCGGGCGGAGGAGTCCGGCAAATTCTTCTTCCGCGACCCCATAGCACTCGCAAGAAGCCTCACGTAACCCCGAGCGCTCCAAAATGGTGATCGCACCTCGAGCGTGCTTGATGAGGCCGGCTTTCTGAAGCGTTCCGACTGCGATCGTAACGCCGGACCGTTGCGTCCCGAGCATCATGGCAAGGTATTCGTGCGTTAGCATGATCTTGTCCGTACCGACCCGGTCTTGACTCATGAGCAGCCAGCGCGCGCACCGCTCGTAAACGTTGTGCAGGCGATTGCATGCCGCGAGTTGGCCGAGCATGTTCATATACGCTTGCACGAAGCGATCCAGCAGCTGCCGGAATTTCTTGTCGACGAGCAACTTCGTGAATTGCGCCGATTCGATGCGGATGGCGGTGCCGGGAACCTGGCAGTACGACTCGTTCTTCGTCGTCGATGCCCCGAAGATCAGCGGTATTGCGGACACCCCCTCGCGGCCGACCGTACCGACCTCGATCTGACTGCCGTCCTTCATTCGCGTAACGATCGAAAGCACGCACGTAATGGGAAAGTACACGTAGTCGATCCGCTCGTTCGGAAAATAAATTTGGTCGCGGACATCGAGCACTACGAGTTCGCCGCACTCGACGAGATCGGTCGCTTCCGAATGATTCAGACCGGAGGTGATGGCATTCGCGCTCAGATCCTGCAAACGCAGATGTTGAGGCGCCCGCACTCCAGGTCCGGCTTGTTTTCTCGGCATTCACAATCCATAGAGCAACGACATCGGGACCGGGACATCCCTCTGTTCTGTACCGAACAATTGAACGATGAAACGGCACCTCGGGATTGCGGCAGCGGTAAGGACCATTTACTAATCAGCCTTGTAGTAGGCCTTTTGTCCTACTTTCGAGGGCCAAAGTACACCTGAGGCCCGACTGGGACTTCCGACAAATATGTTTAACATATGTTCCGGCGCGCTCAGCGCTGCCATAGTATTATTCCGCTCGAGTCGAGGGGGTTAGAATGTTCGTCGCTCACCTACTTATGTCGATCACCGTTCCGTGGATCGCGCCTGGACAGGGCGGCCATGGCTCTACCATCGTCGTTCATCTGCTTTCGCTCTTCACGGCTTTCCAGAACAGCTTCGTTCTCGCGCAGTAGCCGCTGCGGCACTATTCGCATCTAAAAACGAAGAGAGCCTCGAAGCGGTCCGCACCGCGTCGAGGCTCTTTTTCGTTTCGGCCTCCGCTTATAACCGGGCGATAAGCTCCTCGAGGTTGTCGAGGAATTTCTGCCAGCCGTATTGCGCGCCGGCGAATGCCTGCTTTTGTTCCGGGCGAAAGCCTTTCTGCTCGATACGGATCTTCGTGCCCGCGCCTTCGGGCGTGAGCGTCCACGTCACCACGCTTTCGAGGCCCATCGAGTCCCACGTGTACGCGAGCGACTTTTGCGGCTCGATTTCCGTGACGCGGCACGCGACGCTGCCCCAGTCGGCGCTCAGCGTAAACGGCCGGCCGACGACGGGCTCGAAATCGTTCTTCATCAGCCACGTCCCGATCAGCGCGGGATCGGTGATCGCACGCCACACTTTATCGGGCGGATGCGGCACTTCGCGTTCGATCACGACGGACTGCGTTTGCGCCGTTTCTTCGGTCATGGATCTCTCCTATCTAAGACGTCCTCGAGAGCGTCGAGGTGTGCGTGCCAAAACGTTGTCATGCTCGAGGTCCAGTCGACGAGCGGTGCGAGCGCCTGCGGCCGGGCGCGATAATGGATCTCACGGCCGCGCGGTCGCGCGCCGACTAGCCCCGCGTGTTTTAAGACGCGCAGGTGCTTGGAGACGTTCGGCTGCGAGATCCCCGAACGCGCGGTGAGCGTTCCGACCGTCAGTTCGCCGTCGCGACACAGTCGCTCGAAGAGCGCGCGCCGGGTCGGATCGGCGAGCGTGCGCAGGAGAAGGTCGTGAGGTTTTTCGATCGTCGTTCCCGTAGCGATACGACTCATATAACCACAAAAGCATAGGTTTGGTCAACCGTTTTCGGCTGCTTGGAATACCGGCGGCTCGCGTCGAACACACCTCCAAATGACGACTTCACGCGCTGCGGGAGAACGATTCGCGCCGCTGATCGGCCGCGTGGAACTCGTCGACGCCCTTGCCGCCGACCGCGTCGTCATGCTCGTCGCACAGCCCGGCGCCGGAAAATCGCGAATGCTTGCCGAGCTGCGCGCGGTCGCATCGGAACCCGTCGTCGTTACCGTGCGTTGCC
>CAZZUZ010000096.1:0-8835 GCA_964657315.1 Vulcanimicrobiota bacterium | reverse complement strand
TGCGGACCTCGCGATCGAAACGTCCCGCCCGAATCACGCATTGCCCCACGGCTTGCAAGGGGCGGCCGGAAAAACTTCGCGCCGCGCACGATCCGGACACAATTCGCGCACGGGTCGCGCATCGGAAAATCCTATGCTGCAAGCGATGGATGCCTTCGCCAATCTGCTGCACGAAACGATCGTGCTCTGCGTGACGCTCGCGCTGCCGGTCCTGCTGGCGGCGACCGGCGTTGGGGTGATCGTCGCGATCGTGCAGGCGGCGACGCAGATCCAGGAACAGACGCTGACGCTGCTTCCGAAAATCCTTGCCGTCGGGCTCGTCCTCGTACTGTTCGGCGGCTTCGGATTCGCGCTGACGGCGAAGCTCTTCAACGATGCCGTGAGCGCGATGCCGCAGATCGCGCGCGCGAGCCCGTCGCAATGAATACGATAACCGCGCTCGTCTTCGCGCGCTGCATCGGCTTCGTGTTTCGAGCGCCGGGGTTTTCCCATCCGAGCGTGCCCGCGCCCGTGCGCGCGGCCCTAGCGTTCGTCCTCGCGATGGGCCTCGTTCCGGCGCTCGGCGATCTGCGCTATCCGTACGACGGCCAAGTGCCCTTCGTGCTCGCGCTGTTCTTCGAATTGCTGCTCGGCGCCGCGATCGGTTTCGCGGCGTCCATCCTCTACGAAGGCGCTGCGGCCGGAGGCCGCATGCTCGACGAATACGTCGGGATCCAAGTCGCCAATCCCGCCGCGACGGTCGGCACGGGCCAGGGGTTCCAGCAGCTTTGGGGACTGGGTTTTCTCGCCGCGTTCTTCGTGTTGAACGGTTATCAGTTCATCATCTTAGCGCTCGCCGACAGCCTGCACACGCTGCCGCCGGGCGATGCGTTCGCCGCGCAGGGTATCGGCAATTTCGCACTGGCGATCCCCGGCTTCGTGCTCAAGGCCGGCATTCTCGTAGCCGGCCCCGCGCTCGTACTCGGGCTCGTCGCCAACATCGCGCTCGGGGCGATCGCGCGCGTTATTCCGCGCTTTAACAACTTTACGCTAACGTTCCCGGTCGTCTTCACGGCCGTGCTGCTCGCTACGCTCGTCACGCTGCCCGAAGTGCTCAAGCAAGGCGGACATCCGTGGATGCCCGCGTCGCTGCCGGTGAAATAGCCCGATGGCGGACGAAGAAAAGCCTTACGCGCCGACGCCGGGCCGCATCGCGAAGGCGCGCAAAGAAGGCAACATCGCGAAATCGGCCGAGCTCACCGGCGTCGCGAGCTTCGCCTTCGGGACGATCGCGCTCGTCGCCGTCGCTCCGTCGATCGCGAGCGCCTCGCAAGCGTTCATCATCGCATCGGTCAAGGGCCCGAGCCCCGACGTCGTGCCGCTCGGAATGACCCTCTCCGTGTCGGTCCTCGCGGTGTACCTCGCGGCCGCATCGGCGAGCGTCGTCGTCACGCTCGTACAGACGCGCGGGCTCGCATTCGTCGCTCCGAAGTTCAAGCCCGAGCGCATGAAGCCGGCCGAAGGGTTGAAACGGATGTTCTCGATGCAGAGCGTCGTTTCCGCAATCAAGGCGCTGCTCGCGTTCGTGGTGACGATCGGCTTCGCGATCCCGACGGGCCAGCTCGTCTTCGGGCGCGGCACGGGCGAGACCGCGCTCGGGCCGTTCGCGGTCATCGCGACCGTCGGCGCGCAGCGCGCGCTCGCGAGCGCCATCCTCGTCGCCGCGTTTTTCGCCGTCGCCGACTACCTGATCGTGCACGCGCAATGGCTGAAAAAGCTGCGGATGAGCCTCTACGAGATTCGTAAGGAGTACAAGGAAAACGAAGGCGATCCGCGGCTCAAGAATCGGCGTAAGCGCCGGCATCGCAAGATGCTCTCGGGCCCCGTCGCGAGCGTCGCGAAGGCGTCGTTCGTCGTCGCGAATCCCACGCACGTGGCGGTCGCGCTGCAGTACGCACCGCCCGACATCGGCGTGCCGCTCGTGCTCGTGATGGGCGTCGACGAGAACGCGCTGCGCATCCGCGGCATGGCGACCGAACTCGGCATTCCCGTGATCGAAAACGTTCCGCTCGCGCGTTCGCTGCTCGCGACCGCGACCGTCGGCAAACCCATTCCCCGCGAGAGCTTCGTCGCAATCGCGGAAATCGTAACCGCTCTCTTCGCTCCGGCCGCCCGGTGAGATACACGTGAAAAAGAAAACCAACGTCGACCTGATGACGTACGGCTTTGCGGGTTTGCTGCTGGCGCTCGCTCTCGGCGTCATCATTCCGCTCCCGCCCTGGATGCTCGACGGGCTGCTCGCGCTCTACATCGTCGGCTGCGGACTCGTCATGCTCGTGAGCGTCACGGTGCTCGAGCCGCTCGAATTCGCGGCCTTCGCGCCGGCGCTGCTCGTCGCGCTGTTCTTTCGGCTGCTGCTCGAACTCTCGGCGACCCGATTGATACTTCTGAACGGTCACGATCCCGGCGGCGTGGGTAGTCTCATTCCGGCCTTCGGTCAGATGGTCGTCGGCGGCAATCTCATCGTCGGCGTCATCATCTTCGCGATCTTCATCACCGTGCAGTTCATCGTCATCGCGTCGGGTTCGCAGCGCGTCGCCGAAGTCGCCGCGCGATTCACGCTCGACGCGATGCCCGGCAAGCAGATGGCGATCGACGCGGAACTGCATTCGGGCGCGCTGACGCAGGAAGCCGCGAAACTCAAGCGCTTACGCGTGCAGCAAGAAGCGGACTTCTACGGCGCGATGGACGGCGCGGGCAAGTTCGTCAAGAACGACGCGATCGCGGCGCTCATCATCGTCGCGTGCAATTTGCTCGGCGGCATCGCCGTCGGCATGTTCTATCACGGCATGTCGCCGGGAGACGCGCTGCAAACGTACGCCATTCTCTCGATCGGCAACGCGCTCGCGACGACGTTGCCGGCCTTCATGCTCTCGATCGCGATGGGCATGATGGTGACCCGCGTCGCCGCCGACGGTTCGCTCGGTTCCGATCTCGCGCTGCAGTTGATGCGCCGGCCGGACGTGCTGCGCTCCGCGGGCGTGCTCGCGATCGTGCTTTCGTTCATTCCGGCCATGCCGCGGGGCACGTTCCTCTTCCTCGGCGGTGCCATGTTTTGGCTAGCGTATGTCGGCGCGCGCGCCAATCGCGAGCGTAGCGGGGAGGCCGACCGTCAGACCGCGTCGAGCAAACGCTCCGACGCGCGCCGCCCCGAGACCGCGCTCGGCCTCGTCGGCGTCGACGCGATGTCGATCGACTTCGGCGCCGATCTCTGCGGCATTCTCTCGGGCGAGAACGGCGAACAGCTGCTCGATCGCGTGAGCGAGATCCGACGCGCGGTCGCGGCCGAGACGGGCGTCGTCGTTCCGGGCGTGCGCCTGCGCGACGATCAAACGCGCGACCCGCGGACCTACGCGATACGCGTGCGCGACGAAGTCGTCGCGACGGGGATGCTCCGCGCGCAGGAAGTGCTCGTCGTCGCGCGGCCGGAGATCCTTGCGACGATCGAAGGCGAAGCCGTGCGCGATCCGGTCTACAACCTCAACTCCAAGTGGATACCGCTGGACCGGCGCGAGGCGGTGCAGGCGCGCGGCGCAATGGTCTTCGATCCCATCTCGATCGTCGGATCGCACCTCGCCGAGGTCGCCCGTCAACGCGCTTGGCAGATTTTCGGCCGTCAGGAACTTCACACGTTAATGGAACACCTCAAGAAGAGCGTGCCCGTCGTCGTCAAGGACGTCGGCACGGACGTGTTGCCGTTCGCGACGCTCTACAAAGCGTTCTCGATCTTGCTGCGCGAGCACGTTTGGCCGCGGGACCCGGTCGCGACGATCGAGGCGATGCTCGAAGGAGCCGCGAGTTCGCGCGATCCCCGCGATCTCGCGGACGAAGCGCGCAAGGTATTGATCGCACCGATGCTGCGGCGCCGCAACCTGCGCGAACTCACCGTGCTGATGTTCGAGCCCGAATTCGAACGGCGACTCACGACGGAATGGAACGGCGTCGAGGGCTTCGATCCGGCACTCGCGCTGCACGTGCGCGAAAAGATCGAAGCGTACGTGAAAACCCAGCCGCCCGGACGCGCGACCGTACTGACGACGACGGCCTTCCGGCGCACGCTCTCCGATCTGCTCTCGCGCTTCACCATCAATACCGACGTCTTCGCGTTTTCGGAATTGCCGGGCGAAATCAACGTGAAGCCTGCCGTCGTCGTCGGGCCGCCGCGGGCCGCAGAGGCAGCGGCACTACCGGCCGGCGCGGCTTGACCCCTAGCAAACGTCGCGCGACATCGTGATTGGGAGATCGAGCCACACCACAACGTAAGGAGCGCCGGATGTCTACGCCCCAGAACACTTCGCTTTCGATCGGGAACCCCGTATCCTACGACGGCGATTCCGCGAGCGCCGCGGCGCTCTCGTCGACGCCCGCCGTCGGCGCGCCGATCCCGACCATCGACACGTCGAGTATCACCGCGCTCGCGGACCAGCAGATGCAATCCGTCCTCGCCGACATGAAGAACCTGCAGTCGCAGATTTCGACGCAGCAGGGCAGCACGTTCGAGGGCGAGTCGAAGTATGCGAACGCTTCGGGCGGCTCGGTCGGCGATCCGCACCTCTCGTTCGACGGAGCGACGGACGGCACGACCTCGCGCTGGAACGACATGGGCTCGCATCAGGATCTCGTCGATGCGAACGGTTCGTTCTTCGGCGGCTACGACGTCTCGACCGAAGCGACCGCCGTCAACGGCAACGGCGTCGCGTACAACAAGTCCGCGACCATCTCGACCGGCGAGTACGGCGACACGGTTACGATGGGACAAGACGGGAAAATCACGGTGACACAAAACGGCCAAAATACGGCGCTCGCAAAGGGCCAATCGCTGCAGCTCGCGTCGGGCGCCGTCGTGTCGGAGGCCGCGGACGGCTCCGTGACCGTTTCCGACACGAACAGCACCGGCGGCAAGATCTCGACGACGCTGAGCTGGAACGGCCATGGCGTCGACGTCAACTTCACGTCGTCGAACACGTTCCTGGGCGGCGATCTGATCGATCAGAAAGCCGGCGTTCTCGCCTAAACGGTCTCCGCGGCGTCATCGTTTAAGATGACGTCCATGGATCTCTCGTTCGCGATGCGAATGATCGGCGCGTTCGCCGTCATCGCCGCGGTGCTCTTCGGATTGCAGTTCGTGGCGCGCATGAATCTGCGCACGCGGCTCGGTTCGACCGCGGGCGGACGCCGTCTGGTGACCGTCGTCGAGACGACCCACCTGCCCAACGCATCGTCGCTGCACGTGGTGAAAATCGGCGACGAGTACGCGGTCATCGGGCGCAGCGCCAATTTCATCGCGAAGGTCGCCGACGTTCCCGAACCCGCGGTCGCGGCCTGGCTCGCCGCGCAGCCGGGACCGCCGCCGGGCGCCGAGCGCCTCGGCGCGCTGATCGCGCGAGTGACGAAACGGCCGCAGACGCCGTAAGATGTGCGATTCGCGGGTAACGGCTTGTCGATGTTCGCGATCCTCTTAGCCGCCGTACTCGCCGCCGGTCCCGCGGCTCCCGCTTCGACCAAGACACCCTTACCCTCGCCGACCGCGTCGCCCCAGCCCGACGTCACCGCCGCTGCGACGTTCAACGTCGACGCGAGCTGGATTCCGATGCCGCTCCAGGATACGGAATATGCGGCGTTCGCCCGGCCCGAGGGCGGAAAACCGGCCGATCTGCTCTACGCGACAAAGCGTAAATGCGACTGTCAGCCCGCCGATTTCGCGAGCGCGCTCGCGGGCGACCGCAAGCAAGACCACGGCACGACGACCGGAACCTCGGTTCAGCTCTGCGGTCAACCCGCAACGCACGTCGTCAGCGAAGGCGTCGCCGACGGAATCGCCAAGCGTAACGTCGAAGCATACGCATTTCGTGAGGGCGACTTTTTCTACACGATGCAGCTCGGATTTTCCGGAGTCAAGCCGACGGCGGCCGACGAATCGTCGCTGACGGCGCTCTGCCCGCCGCCTGCTTGACGAGGGTTGCATAGACCGGCTATACTCGTCGTCTATGCCCCGCGGATAATAGATGGATGAATTCAGGGAACGGCGACCGCCGAGCCCTGTTTTGCTTTTGCCCATAATCGGCGCAATCGGCAGAGTGGAATCGGTCGGCCTCGGCCGGTGCAAAGCGCCGGACAAACGCCGCCCCGGTGATAAGGAGCGCGATGAATCTACTCGATGTAAACAATTTTGATGCGATGCGGATCGGCTTGGCTTCGCCCGAGCAGATTCGTGCTTGGTCGTTCGGTGAAGTCAAGAAGCCGGAAACGATCAACTACCGCACGCTCAAGCCGGAGCGCGACGGGCTGTTCTGCGAAAAGATTTTCGGGCCTACCAAAGACTGGGAGTGCCACTGCGGCAAGTACAAGCGGATCCGCTTCAAGGGCATGATCTGCGACCGTTGCGGCGTCGAGATCACGCGCGCCAAAGTGCGCCGCGAGCGCATGGGTCACATCGAACTCGCCACGCCGGTCACGCACATCTGGTACTTCAAGGGCGTACCTTCCCGCATCGGCATCCTGCTGGACATGTCGCCTCGGCAACTCGAGAAGGTCATCTATTTCGCGGCCTATATCGTCGTCGATCCCGGCAACACGTCGCTGACCAAGCGCGAGATCCTCACCGAGCAGAAATACCGCGAGTCGCGCGAAAAATTCGGAAACGGTTTCAAAGCGGGCATGGGCGCGGAAGCGATCCGTGAGCTGTTGCGCGATCTCAACCTGCGCAAGCTCCAAGAGGACCTGCGTAAGGAATTCAAAGAGACGACGGGCCAGAAGCGCGTCAAGGCGATCAAGCGCCTCGAAGTCGTCGAAGCGTTCCTCAATTCCGGCAACAAGCCCGAGTGGATGATCCTCTCGGCCGTTCCCGTGATCGCGCCCGAACTGCGTCCCATGGTGCAGCTCGACGGCGGCCGCTTCGCCACGTCCGATCTCAACGATCTCTATCGCCGCGTCATCAACCGGAACAACCGCCTCAAGCGGCTGCTCGAACTCAGCGCGCCCGAAATCATCATCAAGAACGAAAAGCGCATGCTGCAGGAAGCGGTCGACGCGCTCATCGACAATGGCCGCCGCGGCCGCCCCGTTACCGGACCCAATAATCGTCCATTGAAGTCGCTCAGCGATATCCTCAAGGGTAAGCAGGGCCGTTTCCGCCAGAATCTGCTCGGCAAACGCGTCGACTATTCCGGTCGCTCGGTCATCGTCGTCGGTCCGCACCTCAAGCTCCATCAATGCGGCCTGCCCAAAGAGATGGCGCTCGAACTCTTCAAGCCGTTCGTGATGAAGAAGCTGGTCGATCGCGGCCAAGCCCACAATATCAAGAGCGCGAAGCGCATGGTCGAACGCGTCCGTCCCGAGGTCTGGGACGTGCTCGATGAAGTGATCCGCGAACATCCGGTGCTACTCAATCGCGCGCCGACGCTGCATCGCCTCGGCATTCAGGCGTTCGAGCCGGTCCTCGTGGAAGGCAAAGCCATCCATCTGCATCCGCTCGTCTGCACGCCGTACAACGCCGATTTCGACGGCGACCAGATGGCCGTCCATCTGCCGCTGAGTGCCGGCGCTCAGGCCGAAGCGCGCATTCTGATGCTCTCTTCGAACAACATTCTCCAGCCGTCGTTCGGACAGCCGGTGTCGATTCCGACCCAAGACATGGTCCTCGGTCTCTACTACCTCACGTTCCAAAAAGACGAGTACAAGGGGCCGGCCAAGGGTGAGATCGCGGACGACGCGCTCATCTCGTCGATCGGTCTGCGCGCCTTCAACGCGTCGCAAAACGGTACGAGCAACGGCAAAGCTTCGGCAAACGGTGAAGCCGCCGCCGAGCACTCGGACGAACTGCTGCCGGCGTTCGAAGATTCCAACGCCGCCATCATGGCGTACGAACACAAGCAGATCGGGCTGCAGCAGTGGATTCGCGCTCGCTGGAAGGGTCAGATCATCCGCACGACCGTCGGCCGCGTGATCTTCAACGAAGCCGTGCCCGCGCATTGGAACGAGACGTTCCGCAACCACCACCTCGACAAGGCGGCGCTCAAAAAGCTCATCACGGAATGCTATCGCAGCCACGGCAACGCCGAGACCGCAGCCTTCCTCGATGCGATCAAGACGCTCGGCTTTCGCTTCGCGACGCAGTCCGGAACCACGGTCTCGATCAGCGACATCGTCGTGCCCGACGCCAAGTTCAAGATCTTGGAAACGGCGCAGGACGAAGTCGACAAACTAGCCGAGTTCTTCGATCAGGGCTTCATCAACGGCGACGAACAGTACAACAAGACGATCCAGATCTGGTCCAAAGCGTCGGAAGACGTCACGGGCGCGATGCAGGCCGCTCAGAATCCGCTGAACCCCGTGTTCATGATGGCGACATCGGGCGCGCGCGGCTCGATCAATCAGGTCAAGCAGCTCGGCGGTATGCGCGGACTCATGTCCGACCCGTCCGGCCGCATTCTCGAAATCCCGGTCAAGGCGTCGCTCAAAGAAGGCTTGACGGTTCTCGAATACTTCATCTCCACGCACGGCGCGCGTAAGGGTCTGGCCGATACCGCGCTGCGCACGGCCGACTCCGGCTATCTCACGCGCCGTCTGGTCGACGTCGCGCAAGACGTCATCGTGCGCGAAGACGACTGCGGTACGTCGGACGGCATCAAGGTGTTCCCGATCGGCGCGGGCCGCGAAGTCATCGAGCCGCTCTACGACCGCATCATCGGCCGCCGCTCGGCGGAAGACATCAAAGATCCGCTCAAGCCGCGTACCAAGCTCGTCGCGCGCGACGAAGAGATCGACGAAGAGAAGGCCAAGGCCATCGTCGATGCC
>CAZZUZ010000095.1:0-8855 GCA_964657315.1 Vulcanimicrobiota bacterium | reverse complement strand
TCCGAGATTGAGCACGACGAGCAATGCGTCATCGGCCGTACGTCGCGTGTAGGAAAGCACGTCGCCGTCGACCTTCACGTCTTCGAGCGTACCTTCGATGAAGGTCGCGCGTTCGCGCCGCAGCGCGAGTAGCGCACGATACAACGCGAGCATCGAACGCGGATCTTCGTCGAGGGCGGTGACGCTCAGCGAGGCGTCGTCGTCGAAGGGCAGCCACGGCGTCGCCGTCGTGAATCCGCGACCGGGCGATCCGTCCCACGGCATCGGCGTTCGCTCAGGATCGCGGCCGGTACCGATGCCGGGTTCGCGCAACTCCGCGGGATCGCGAATGCGGTCCGGCGGAATGGCGACGTCGCGCATACCGAGTTCGTCGCCGTAGTACAGGGTCGGTGTCCCGCGCAGCGTGAGCAGCAGCATGGCGGCGACGCGCGCCTGATCGCGGCCGATGCGCGTCGCGAGCCGCGAACGATCGTGATTGCCGAGCACGTAGTTCGGCCAGGCGCCCGCCGGCAGCGCCGCCGTGTATTCCGAGATCGCGAGTGCGATCGCATCGGCGCGCCAGGCCGTGAGCACGAGCGAGAAGTTGAACGGCATTTGCGCGCCGTTCAGATCCGTGCCGTAGTACGTCACGAGCCGGTCGAATGGAAGATAGATCTCGCCGATGAGCAACCGGTCGTCGTCGAACTCGCGCAACACCGCACGCATCTGCAGCACGATCTCATGCACCTCGGGCCGATCCGCACTGTAGAACGCGACGACGCGTTCGTTCGACGGCATGCCCTCGCGGTAGTTCGGGTTGGGCGGATCGTCACGCAGTTTATCGTCCTTGATAAGCAGCCACAGCACGTCGACCCGAAAGCCGTCGACGCCGCGCTCGAGCCAAAAGCGTAGCACGCCGTACATCGCCTCGCGAACGGCGGGATTGCGCCAATTCAAATCGGGCTGTTGCGGCAGAAACGAATGCAGATAGTATTGCCCGGTTTTCGCATCGAGCGTCCACGACGAACCGCCGAAACGCGCGAGCCAATTGTTCGGCAGGCCGCCGCCCGGCGCCGGGTCCGCCCAGACGTACCAATCGCGTTTGGCATTGGCGATCGAAGATCTGCTCGCGACGAACCATGGGTGCTCGTCCGACGTGTGATTGGGCACGAAGTCGAGGATGAGCTTGAGGCCGCGATCGTGCGCCGCCGAGACCAGCGCATCGAAATCGTCGAGGGTTCCGAAGACCGGATCGATCGCGCAATAGTCGCTGACGTCGTAGCCGAAGTCGGCCATCGGCGAACGGAAGACGGGCGAAACCCAGACGGCGTCGACCCCGAGGCCCGCGAGGTAGTCGAGATGCGCGGTGATGCCCGGCAGATCGCCGATGCCGTCGCCGTCGCGATCCGCAAACGAGCGCGGATAGACTTGATATATTACCGCACGCTGCCACCATTTGCGATCCGCCATGTCTGGTTCGTTGCCCGTGCGGGCACGAGGCTACGCGGAGGCGGCGCATGATCAACGATCTCTGGTACAAGAACGCCATCATCTACTCGCTCTCGGTCGATACGTTCATGGATTCGAACGGCGACGGCGTCGGCGACTTTCGGGGCCTCATGCTCCGGCTGGATTATCTGCAAGGTCTCGGCGTTACGACGCTCTGGCTGACGCCTTTTTATCCGTCGCCGCATCGCGACAACGGGTACGACGTCGCCGATTTCTACGGCGTCGATCCACGCTACGGCACGCTGGGCGATTTCGTGGAGTTTACGCACGCGTGCTCGCAGCGTGGCTTGCGCGTGCTGGTCGATCTCGTCGTCAACCACACCTCCGACCAGCATCCGTGGTTTCGCTCGGCGTGCGAAGATCCGAAATCGAAATATCGCGATTGGTACGTCTGGGCCGATCACGAGCCGCGCAACTCGCACGAAGGTATCGTCTTTCCGGGCGTGCAGAAATCGACGTGGACGCGCGACCCGAAATCGAAGAAGTACCACTTCCATCGCTTTTATGATTTTCAGCCCGATCTCAATACATCCAATCCCGAAGTGCAGGCCGAGATCCTCAAGATCATGGGATTTTGGATCCAGCTCGGGGTCGACGGATTCCGCATGGACGCCGTGCCGTTCGTCATCTCGACCAAAGGTAAAGACGTCAAGAAGCCCATCGAGCAGTTCGATATGCTGCGGACGTTTCGCGAGTTTCTGCAGTGGCGCGACGGCGAGTCGATCATACTCGGTGAGGCGAACATCGAACCGAAAGACGACCTCGCGTACTTTGGCGATGCGGGCGAACGCATCCAAATGATGTTCAACTTCGAGGTCAATCAGACGTTGTTCTATGCGCTCGCCACTGCAGATCACGGGCCGCTGGTCGAAGCGCTCGAGGCGACGAAGCCGCGCCCGAAGACGGCGCAGTGGGGCATGTTCCTGCGAAACCACGACGAGCTCGATCTCGGCCGTTTGAGCAAAGAACGCCGCGAGCGCGTCTTCGAGGAGTTTGCGCCCGACCCGGGCATGCGGCTGTACGAACGCGGCATCCGGCGGCGCCTCGCCCCGATGCTGCGCGGCGACCGGCGGCGCCTCGAACTCGCCTACAGCCTCATGATGACGCTGCCGGGAACCGTGGTGCTGCTCTACGGCGACGAGATCGGGATGGGCGAGAACTTGTCGCTGCCCGAACGCGAGGCGGCGCGCACGCCGATGCAGTGGTCGACCGAACCGCACGGCGGCTTTACGAAATCCGCTACGCCCGTGCTCCCCGTGATCGACGACGGTCCCTATGCGTACGAGCACGTCAACGTCGCGCAGCAGCGGCGCGAGCAGAACTCGATGGTGAACTGGATGGAGCGTATGATCCGGATGCGCAAGGAAGTGCCCGAGATCGGTTGGGGCGATTTCGCCATCGTCGACGCGGGCTCGCCAGACGTCTTCGCGATTCGCTACGATTGGCGCGACAACTCGGTCCTCTTCGTACACAACCTCTCGGGCGAACCCCGCGAAATCTCGATCGTCCCTGGCGTCAAGGGCTCCGATGACAGCCTGCTCGTGAATCTGCTCTCGCACGATCACAGCCGCAGCGAAGGCGGCGACCTGCACCGCGTGCTGATGGAAGCGTACGGGTATCGCTGGTATCGCATCGGCGGCCTCGACTATCTGCTGCGCCGTACGGATCAGTAGCCGGCGTATGCGTTCCATACGAAAACGAACCGCCGAGACCGGCGGTTCGCTGTTCGTAAAAGGACTGAGTTCTTAGCTGAGAATCTTTCGCACTTCGGCAGCCTGCGAGTCGTCGGCGTGAACGGAAACGATGATGTTGCCCGCATTGACGTCGTCCTCTACGCGCTTGACTTCGTTTGCCGGCATGCCCGCACCGACGAGCGCTCCAAGCACGCTTCCGGCCGCCGCACCCGCACCACCGCCCGCGAGAACCGCCGCGATCGGGCCCGCAATGAACGGAGCCGCCGCGCCGCCCGTGGCCACGGTGAGGCCGATGGCGCCCGTACCCGCAACGGCCGCAACGATGGCACCGACCGTGCCGCCGAGCATACCGCCGCCCGCGGCACCACGCGCCATGTGCGAGCCGCGATCGTGTTCGCTTAGCGCCGTTTCGCCGTTGTCGGCAAAATCGCGTGCACGCGTGTTTTCGTTCATGATGACCGAAATGTCGGCACGGCCGTAGCCGAGATCTGCCAATTTGTCGACCGCGCGCTCCGCGTCGTTACGATCGCTATACGATCCGATAATCCAATGCTTCATGACTCCGGCGTACCCGGAGGATCGCAGGCTAAGCGGAACGCATCGACCGGATCGAAGAAACGGCTTCACGCAAGCACAAGGAAGCGAGCGTTTCCACGCGATACCGACGCGTAGTGAATAGTACTCTGCGCGGTGTCGTATTCGCAGTAGGCGTCTTCGTGTCGGCGTTTTTCATCTACGGCAGCAATGCCGGGAATTTGTACACCTACGACAGCGCGCCGGCATCGCTATTTGCGTTCAACGCGCTCGAGCATCGCACGCTAGCATTCGACGTTTTCCGCAACGGCTATCTTCCCGCGTACGTGTTCACCGAAGCTCCGAACGGACATCTCGAGCCGATATTCCCGATCGGCACAGCCATCCTCAGCGCGCCGATTTACCTCTTCGATTGGATCGCCTCGGGTGCCGCCGGACATCCGCCCGACATTACTACCGCCAGCTTCGAACCGCAGCGGCTCAAAGACGAAAAGGCCGCGGCGATTCTCATCGCTTCCGCCGCGGCGATGCTGTTTTTCCTTTGCGCGCGACGCATGGCACCGTTGCCCGAGTCACTAGTCGCGACGATCGCTTTCGCATTCGGCACGGATATGTGGACGGTCGGCTCGCAAGCGCTCTGGCAACACGGTTCCGTCGCAATCGTCCTGTTGACGATGCTACTCGCGCTGCTGCGAGCTGCGCCGGGTCGCTTCACCCGGGCCGGTGCCGCAATTGCCGGCCTTTGCGCGGGCTTCTTACCAGTTGTTCGACCGACGGCTGCCCTGTTTTCGCTCGCCGCGTTTGCGTTCGTTTATCTGCATGTCTAGAATCGCCGGTCGATATTTACGGCGGCAGCCGTCGCGGGGTATCTTCCGGCGCTGCTCTGGAACGCGTTCGTTTTTCACTCGCTCACGGGCGGATACGCCGTCAACGAGACTTCCTACACGTTCTCGCCCGCCCAAGGGTTCGAAGGATTGCTCGGACTATTGGTGAGTCCCAACCGCGGTCTGTTCGTGTACACGCCGTTCGTGATCTTTTCGATCGCGGGTGCAATCGTCGCCGCCGACGCAAAAACGCCGCAAGCTCGGTTGATGCAATCGTGCTGCATCGCTTCCGTCGCGACGTTCGTCAACTATGTGTTCTTCCAGCGCTGGGAAGGCGGCTCGACCTTCGGTCCGCGTTATCTCACCGACATCATGCCGATTGCGGGATTGATGCTGCTCTCGAGTTTCTCATCGCGATTGAAAACGGGCGGCGTCTTTCGTAACGTCGCCGCAGCGACCGCAATCGCCACCATCGTCATTTCGGTTTGCGTTCAAACCGCCGGAGCGAACGGCGAGCCGAAGACGAATTGGAGCGGTATTCCCGACGATTCGTCGCTCGACACGGCACGAATTTGGCGATGGCGCGACTCGCAGATCGAACGCGACGCGCGTGCGACGGCGCTGCTCTGGGGCCACAACCCGACGTTTCCGCAAGCGTATGCGACGGGTTTCGACGGACGTATCGTTCATCTCACGCCGCTGGCGGGATCCGCGGGAGCGGCAGTGCCTCTAGACGCGACGCTACTCAACGTCGGAGCGTCGCGCTGGTACGGCTACGACACCGGAATTTACTATGGGAGGGTCCAAATTCGCGTGCGATTTTTCGATGCAACCGGAGCCCTCGCGTTCGAGTCGGCCGCGCAGATCGCGGGCGATCCCACGACGGGAGAGTCGGCTGCGGCAATCGGGACGCTCGCGCTACCGCCGCGTCCTGGAAACTATCGTACCGTTGTCGACATCGACGCTTACCAAGACGCGAGAATCGGGTCGCGGCATATCGGCGCGACATCCTCGACGGCGGAGGTCGGCGCGCCTTCGGGAGGCTAACCGCTCGCGCGCGCTTCGCGTTTGGTCACGCGATAGACGTCGCGTACTTCGCGCAGCGTCCGTAATTTCGCGAGCACTTTGTGCAGGTGGTCGAGGTTGTTGATCTGGAGCGTTAGGCTGATCAGGGCTGCGTCGCGTTTGACGCGCGCGGTCACGGACGACGCGGACGTCTTGTATTCCGAACACACGGCCATCACGTCTTGCAGAAGGCCCGCGCGATCGGTCGCTTCGACTTCGACGTCGACCGAATGCGTGTTGCTGTCGAGATCGGACCAGTCGGCTTGCAAGATGCGTTCCGGCGTCGCCGACATGTACGCAACGTTCGGGCAATCGGCACGATGGACGGAGACGCCCTTGCCGATCGTGACGTATCCCATGATCGGGTCGCCCGGCACGGGGCTGCAACACTTCGAGAGTCGCACGAGCACGTCGTCGTTGCCGGCAATGCGGATGCCGCTCGAATTGCGGACGATCTTGCGCGGCGGCGGGATCGGCCGCACGAGCGCGGCGATGTCGATGAGGTTCGTCGACTTCGCTTCTTCTTTGACTTTGGTGACGACCGAAACGGCCGACGCATCGCCGAAACCGATCGCCGCGAAGAGATCGGTCACGCTCTGGTAGTTCATGCGCCTGGCGATCTTTTCCATCACATCGCCGCGCGAGAGATCGAGTCGGATGTGTTCGCGCGCGAGTTCGCGCTCGACGATTTCCTGGCCGAGCACGACGTTCTCGTTCTTGCGTTCCTTGCGAAACCAGTTCTTGATCTTGTGCTTCGCGCCCGAGGTGCGCACGATCGCGAGCCAGTCGAGCGAAGGCCGCGAACTCTTGTTGAGCAGCACCTCGCAGATGTCGCCGTTCTTGAGCTGATAGTCCAGCGGCACGATCTTGCCATTGACCTTCGCACCGACGCAATGATTGCCGACGTCGGTGTGCACCTGATAGGCGAAGTCGAGCGGCGTTGCGGCCGCGGGCAGCGGATAGACGTCGCCCTTGGGCGAGAAAATGAAGACCTGGTTTTCGAAGAGATCGAGCTTGAGGTTCTCCATGAACGATCGCGAATCGCTCATGTCGTCCTGCCATTCGAGCAGCGAACGCAGCCACGTCAGCTTGTGCTCGTGCGGATCGTTCTTGCCGCCTTCTTTATAGCGCCAGTGCGCGGCGATGCCGTACTCGCTCGTGCGATGCATCTCGAGCGTGCGGATCTGGATCTCGAGCGGCTCGCCGCCCGGCCCGACGACCGTCGTGTGCAGCGACTGGTACATGTTGGGCTTGGGCATCGCGATGTAATCTTTGAAGCGACCCGGGATCGGCTTCCAGATCGAATGCACGACGCCGAGCGTGCCGTAGCAATCTTTGACCGATTCGACGATCACGCGCACGGCGGTGAGATCGTAGATGGTCGAGAAATCGCGGCCCTTCTTGAGCTTCGTATAGATCGAATAGAAGTGCTTGGGGCGTCCGCTCACGTCGGCGGGAATCTGCAGCGATTCGAATTGATCGCGCAGCAGGCCGACGACGTTGGAAACCGCGCTCTCGCGTTCGCCGCGTTTCTTCGCGACGCGGTCGCTAATCTCGCGATACGTGTCGGGATCGAGGTAGCGCAAACAGAGATCCTCGAGGTCCCACTTGATCTTCCAGATGCCCAAGCGGTGCGCGATCGGCGCGTAGATCTCGATCGTCTCGCGCGCCACGCGCATCTGCTTCTCGGGCGCGACGGCACCGAGGGTGCGCATGTTGTGCAGGCGGTCGGCCAGCTTGACGATGATCACGCGGATGTCCTTGGCCATGGCCATGAACATCTTGCGCAGGTTCTCGACCTGTGCGTCTTCTTTGGATTGATACGGGATTTGCGTGAGTTTCGTGACGCCGTCGACGAGTTGGGCGACCTCGGGACCGAAGCGCGCCGCGACTTCCTCGCTCGTGACGATCGTGTCTTCCACAACGTCGTGCAGGAGCGCGGCCGCGATGGTCTGGCGATCCATCTCCATATCCGCCAGAATGCGCGCGACCGCGATCGGATGCTCGATATAATCTTCGCCCGACGCCCGCTTCTGGCCATCGTGAGCCGAGTCCGCAAGCTCGTACGCCCCGCGCAGGAACGACGGCTCGAGCGCTGAGTCGTACGTCTGAACCTTCGCTATGAGGTCTTCGATGTGCGGTGATGGCATGTGGATTTTGCCTACTATGCCATAGACAGCTAAGGGTGTCTACGAGGATTCATCAGCGAGCGAGGGTCGGCCGCCTGCAAACCGTTTTCAGCCTTCTTAGTATGCGATGAAACTCGTTACCGTCTGGCCCTCGAGCGCCTTCCGGCCTTGGAGAAACTCTAGCTCGATGAGAAACGCATAACCGACGATTTCGGCGCCGAGTTTTTCGAGCAGGCGGCCCGTCGCGGCGGCGGTGCCGCCGGTTGCGAGCAGATCGTCGACGACCAGAACGCGGTCGCCCTTCTGCATCGCGTCGTCGTGGATCTCGAGAGAGTTCGTGCCGTACTCGAGTTCGTACGATTCGACGAACTTCGTGCCGGGGAGTTTTCCGGGCTTACGAACCGGAACGAATCCGGCACCGATTGCGTATGCAAGCGGGGCGCCGAACATGTATCCGCGCGCTTCCATCGCCACGATATGATCGATCTTCTGATCTTTGAACTTCTCGACGAACAAATCGACCGCAGCTTTGAAGCCGCCCGCATCCTTGAGTAGCGGCGTTATGTCGCGAAATAGGATGCCCGGGATGGGAAAATCCGGAATCGGCCGGATCAAGGATGCGATATTCAGGATGAGCTCCCTCAGTAGGACAAACGCCCGAGCGATTCGTTTCGCGCTCGGTGCGACCTGCGCTCGCGGACGCGCGTAAGCGTGCCGGTCGTCGATGGGTTGAGCGATCCGAAATTCACTCGCCGTCTCTTGTTAGCGGTCGCCGTGTCGCTTGCGGTGCACGAGATCCTCGCCGGTCTCTGGCCGAGCGACGGTCGCCCGCCCGAACCGCCCAAAGTCGTGAGCGAGCGCGTGACGATCGACCGGCCGACGCCGGTTCGCATCTTGGCTGATCCATTTCTGCGAGGAATTCCCCATGAACGATACCGGCAAGAACGTCCCCATCAACAACGCAAGGCGCGATGTGACGAGAACCATTCGCGCCGCACGCGGCACCACCTTGTCGGCGCGATCGTGGCTGACCGAAGCGCCGCTGCGCATGCTGATGAACAATCTCGATCCGGATGTGGCCGAGCGCCCTGAAGAGCTGGTGGTGTACGGCGGGATCGGCC
>CAZZUZ010000094.1:0-8861 GCA_964657315.1 Vulcanimicrobiota bacterium | reverse complement strand
GGCACCGGCATCATCGCCAACGCCAGCGGCGGCACGAGCGGAACGACGGGCGGCGGTTACCTCACACGTTCCTTGCAAACGGGCACGGGTCAAGCGAGTTTTCAAGCCAACCTCTACGCGCAGATCGTCAACGGCAACGCGAAGATCATCGCGAAGCCGCGCATCCTCGCGCAGAGCGGACAGCAGGCGTCGATCCTCACGGGCGACGCGCTGCCCATTATCACGAACGTCGTCGGCACGACGACCAACACGGTCTCGCAGCAGGTCAATTACGTCAACGTCGGCGTCAATCTACAGATCGAGCCGCGAGTCAGTTCCGACGGTTTCGTGACGTCGCACATCTACTCGGAAGTCTCGAGCGTCACGGGTTATACGCAGGGCATCCCGCAGATCAGCCAGCGGACCGCGAGTACGATCGCGACGGTCAAGGACGGCGACGCATTCATCATCGGCGGCTTGCTGCAGCAGAACGAAATCCGCACGCTGACGAAGATCCCGTTCATCGGTCAGATCCCGATCCTCGGCGCATTCTTCCAGCACGTCAGCACGTCGAATCAGCAGACGAATCTCTATCTCGTCGTGACGCCGCACATCGTCGCCGGCCCTGCGAACACGACTTCGATTCCGAAACCCTTCTCGACATCGTTTCCGCTCGATGCCAATCCGCCGAAGCCGGTGAACTCGACGTACCACCTCTCCAGCGTTCCGACGCCGCTGCCTTCGCCGACGACCCACCCGTAGTGCTCCGCCGTTTGGCCGCGGCCGGTGCGTGCGCGTTCGTTCTCAACGCGTGCGCGCCCAAAGACGTGCCGTTCATCAAGCAGCCCGTTCGCATCGAAGCCTTCTGTTCGAACGTGTCCAAAAAGGCGCGACCGACGGCGATCGCGAGCAGCATGACGTCGACCGACGACCGGCTGCTCGACGCACGGCCGACGGAGGCCGAAGTGCGGCGCGCTACGAGCGCGGGCGACGGCGCGATCGCGTATTGGACCGAACAGCCGCTAGCGCTCCCGCGCGTCTCGGTCGCACTCGGCGAGACCGACGGCTACGCGCGGGTCAAAGCCGCCGCCGTGGCGCCGCATCAAGACGGCGCGGACAAGCGCCCGATCTTCATGCTCATGCGCGATCACGGCGGCTATCGCTGGTTCGCGATGAACGCGTACGATCTCGAAGATATCTGCGTCGAGGGCAAACCGCAGAGCTGACGCCCGCGCGTCGTCGTCGCGCGCGTGTGCGGCGGGACGTCCTTTCGTTGGTGCGTCCTATGCGACGCCGGCGCCGCCCGTCACGCCGTAGACCTCGCCCGTCACGTAGCTGCTCTCTTGCGACGCGAGGAAGACGTAAATCGGTGCCGCTTCGACGGGCTGTCCGGGCCGCTGCATCGGGACGGTCGTGCCGTACACCTCGATCGCGTCCTGCGGCTGACCGCCGCTGACTTCGAGCGCCGTCCAGAACGGTCCGGGAGCGACCGCGTTGACGCGGATGCCCTTCTCGAGCAGCTCTTTCGAGAGCGCTTTGCTGAACGCGACGATGCCGGCTTTGGTGATCGCGTACGCGAGCAGACCCTTCGAGGGATCGTAGGCTTGCACCGAAGCGGTGTTCACGATCGTAGCGCCCGCTTTGAGATGCGGCGCCGCAGCCTTGCAAATCCAGAAGAGCGCGTACAGATTCGTCTTGAGCGTGGTGTCGAAGAGTTCGGTCGTGACGTCCGCGATCGCGGGCACGAGTTGCTGCGCGCCGGCGTTGTTGACCAGGATATCGAGGCCGCCCAGACCCGCAACCGCGTCGGCGACGAGCTTCGCGCAGAACGCTTCGTCTTTAATGTCGCCCGGAAGCAGCACGCACGTGCGCCCGTCTTTTGCGATGACGCTCGCAACCTCTCTAGCGTCGGCCTCTTCATCGGGCAGATAGCCGATCGCGACGTCCGCGCCTTCGCGCGCGAATGCGATCGCGGTCGCGCGGCCGATGCCCGAATCGCCGCCGGTTACGAGCGCTTTACGCCCGGCGAGTCGGCCGCTGCCACGATAGCTCGTCTCGCCATGATCGGGCTTGGGTTTCATTTCTTTTGCCAAGCCCGGAACCGGTTGCGGTTGTTTACGAAACGGCGGTCCGGGATACTGTTTGCGCGGGTCTTGCATGCGCGTGCGATCGTCGTCGGTCATGCACACGATTTTTGACGTCCGCCCGGCGCATCAAACTCACTTGCTTCGCACTAGCGTTTTTCGACGAGCAGCGCTTGCGATGCGGCACCGAAGTATCCGCGGCTGTCCGCGAGCCGTCCGACCGTCATGCCGATGCCGTCGTCCGCCAGCGTCGTGCGCGCTTCGAGCAGCGTCCACTCGTCCTGCGGATAGCGTTCGAGCGCGACCGAAAGCGACGGCGGCACGAAGATCCACTCCATGAGCGGCAGTTCGCGGCTGATGCCGTTGGCCGAATCGACCAACAAGAACGCACGGTCCATCGGCGCGATCGGTTCGCCCGCGATCAGCGGCACGCGCATCCGCGTCCAAACGGCCGCGGGGCCGAGGCCCGCTTCACCGTACGCGAAGCGCCACTCGAACGCTTCGCCGTAGCCGAAGTTTCCGAGCCAAGCCGGCTTGGGCGGATCGTTCGCGGGCATCGCCGGCGGCACGTCGGGAGCCGTTGCTGCCGGGATGACCGAATGGGAAGTCTGGACCGCGATGCGCCACGCGCGGGCGGTGACGACCTCGCGCCCGTCGACTTCCAGAACGCCTTCGAGCATTTCGATGCGTTTGCCGGGACGCACGACGCGCGTCTTGACGTGCATCGCGGCTTTGGGAATCGGCCCGAGAAACTCCGCGGACATCCGAGCGATGCGGACGTCGGGACGCGGATGGTTCGCCGTCATCGCGTACGCGAGCAGCGCCGTCGGCGGGCTACCGTGCTGGAGACGCCGGTCCCACGGACTCTCGGTCGCATCGGAAGCGACGAAGATCCCGCCGGACGCGCGCTCGTAGAAGGCCGAAGGACCGCTGCTCATACGGGCGACTTCGGGCGCCGTCTTCGTTGTCTTGCGCCGTCGGCCGTAGCGGCCGCGGCTGTGGATTACGGGCCGTTGCCGCCGCCGAAGGTCACGCCGGAAGAGAGCGTCGCGGTGCCCGGTGCCGGCTGCGCTTGCCCGAAGAGGCTCTTGCGGAACGCGTACACACCGCCGCCGAGCACGAGGCCCGCGGCCGCACCGAGCGCGATCGACGACCAGCGCGAGCGCGTTTTCTGATTGGCATTGGTCAGATCGATCGAGCCGTCCGAAATCTCTTCCGCGGCGATCGTCTGGCCCGCGCCGTCCCTACCCGAGAGCAGTTTACCGTCGACCCGTACGACCTGATGCGGACGCAACAGCGCATGGGACGAAACGAAGGTCGAGTCGCGGCTGACCAGGACTTCGAAGACCGCGCCGTCTTGGTCCGCAACGCGGATCCGGTCGGACGTGGCGCCCGGTTCGACGATCCCGGTGACTTCGACTTGTCCCCCAAGATACGGCAAAGTCGCTGCGCCGGCGGGGGCGAGCGACGTTACGAAGACGGTTACCACCAGGATGAGACGCGCTATCATCGTTCCTATAATATCGCACGGAGGTTGGGCGTACTTGAGCGTTCGCGCGTAGCACGTAATCACCCCGCCGTAAACGGCCCGTTTACACCGAATGTGACCGTCTAACGCCCAGTGGAAACAGAAGTACCCAAAAATTCGCGGGATCAGCGCCGGGCGGGCACGCAAAAGATCCGAACGTCCGCCCCGACGAGGTGTTCGAGCGCGAGGGCGACGAGGAACGCGAACAGTTCGGTAGGTGCGAAATCCACGGGGGGATTCGCGACGGCGGGAATCAGCAGGACCGTCCCGGCGGCGACGAAGAGCGCTCCGATGACGAAACGAAGGCTGCCGACGATCAGCGCTTGCCGGTCGCGCAGCCCACGCCGGACGTCGCGAAAGGCCGCTGCGGGCGATCGGCTACCGACGTTCCAAATCGAGAACGCGAGCGTGTCGAGAACGATCGCGCCCGCGATCCGTACGAACGCTTCGAAGAAAAAGACGCGGTCTATCGCTTCGAGCCATCTTCGTCGGGCCAGGTCGCGATTTCGCCCAGAGCCGCCGATTTTGCGACCTTGAGTCCAAGCATCGCGCACTTCATGCGCGCCGGGCTGATGCCGATGCCGACGTTCTCGAGCACGCGCTCTTGCGGCAGGCGCGCGACGTCTTCGAGTTTTTCACCCTTGAGCGATTCGGAGAGCATCGATGCCGACGCCTGACTAATGGCGCAGCCTTTGCCGGAAAACTTTACGTCGGTAACCCGTCCGTCGGTGTCGACCGCCAGATCGAAACGGATGCGGTCGCCGCAGAGCGGATTGAGATCCTCGGCCGTCGCGTCCGGCGCGTCGAGCGTGCCGAAGTTTCGCGGATTACGGTAGTGATCGAGGATGTACTCTTTGTAAAAATCTTCCAATTCGAACTTCCTGATTCGCCGTTACGGAAGCTTGAAAACCGTCGCGGCTTTGTCGAGCGCTTCGCAGAGCTGATCGATATCCTGCGCCGTATTGTACAGGTAGAACGACGCGCGGGCGGTTGCGGGCCAGCCCATCTTGTCCATCAGCGGCATGGTACAATGATGGCCGGCGCGCACGCACACGCCCTCGAGATCGAGGATCGATGCGAGATCGTGCGCGTGTATGTCCGCGAAGTTGAACGAGATGACGCCGGAGCGTTTGGCGATATCGGCGGGGCCATAGATCGCGAGGCCGCGCTTGACGAACGGCTGCAATTTTTCCAGAGCATAGGCCGTGAGCTCTCGCTCGTGGGCGGCGATCCAGTCCATCCCGACGGATTGCAGATAATCGACGGCCGCGCCCAGGGCGACGGCGTCGGCGATGTTGCTCGTACCCGCCTCGAACTTCCACGGGATTTCGTTGAAGGTCGTACGCTCGTACCCGACCTCGCGGATCATGTCGCCGCCGGTGAGGAAGGGCGGCATCGCATCGAGCAAGGCGCGTTTGCCGTACAAGAATCCGATACCGGTCGGCCCGCACATCTTGTGGCCGCTCGCGGCGTAGAAGTCGACGTCGAGCGCGCGGACGTCGACTCTGAAATGCGGTGCCGACTGCGCGCCGTCGACGAGCACGACGGCGCCGGCCGCATGCGCTTTGGGAATGATGACTTCGAGCGGTGCGATCGTCCCGAGCGTGTTCGAAACGTGCGAGAGTGCGACGAGCTTGACGCCGCGCAGTTTGGCATCCAAATCGTCGAGCACGTGCAGGCCGTGTTCGTCGACTTCGATGTACCGCAGCTCGGCGCCGGTCTTTGCGGCAAGGAGTTGCCACGGCACGAGATTTGAGTGGTGTTCGAGCTGCGAGGTGAGGATCGCGTCGCCGGGCTTGAGATTGGCCATGCCCCACGAAAAGCTCACCAAGTTGATGCCTTCGGTGGTGTTGCGCGTCCAGAGGATCTCCGCAGGCTCGGCGGCGTTGACGAAGCGCGCGACTTTGGCGCGTGCGCCTTCGAACGCTTCGGTCGCGCGCTCGGCGAGCTCGTAGACGCCGCGATGAATGTTCGCGTTGTCGTACTCGTAGTAGTGCACGAGCGCGTCGATGACGGCTTTGGGTTTTTGCGAACTCGCCGCCGAGTCGAGATAGGCGAGACGCTTGCCGCGCGACGTCTTGTGACCGAGGATCGGGAAGTCGCTCGCGCGCGAAGCCGCGAGCAGTGCCGGAGCGCTCACGTTAGACGGCGATCCCGCGGTTCAGTTTGGCGGCGAGTGCGTCGCGCAGTTCCTCGCGCAGCGCCTCGCCCGGAAACCGCGCGACGGCCGGTTCGAAGAAGCCGAGCGCGATCATGCGTTCCGCCTCTTCGCGCGCGATGCCGCGGCTCTGCGCGTAGAAGATCTCTTCCTCGGAGATCGCGCCGACGGTCGCACCGTGAAAGGCCTTGACGTCGTTCGCCGCGATTTCGAGCGCGGGAACCGAGTCGACGTGGGCGCCGGACGAGAGGAGCAGCGCGTCGTCGCGCAGGGATGCGTCCGTGCCGTGACCGGTCGGCAGAATCTTGATGTTGCCGAGATAGCGGCCCTGGCCGTTGCCGATGCCCGCGGTCCGCACGACCGTATCGGACGACGTGTTTTCGCCCGCGTGAATGGTTTCGGTCTCGACGTCGATGTGCTGACTTCCCGACGAGAAGAAGAACGCGGTAACCGAAGCCGACGCTCCGGGTTCTGCTTCGACCGCGCGCATTTTTGTGACGGCGTGATCGCTGCCGAGTTCGGCGGCTGCGAGATCGAGCCGCGCGCGCGCTCCGAGGACGGCCCGGCGCGTCGCGATGATCTTCGTGCGTTCGCCGAGCCGCTGATCGACGGCGAACGTGACGTTCGCATCGGCACCGATGACGAGTTCGGCGATCGCGCAGACGAACGGCGCGGTAGCGGAACCGGCGAAACGCTCGACGATGACGACGCGCGCGCCGTCGCCGACGGACACGAGCGTGTACGGAAAGAGTGCGGCGTCGCGGGCTTCGTACCCGATGACGATCGGCTCGTCGACCGATACTCCGGCCGGAACGTCGACGAAGACGCCGTGATTTTGAAACGCGAGCGCGAGCGACGCGAATTTGTCATCGCGCGTGTCGACGGCCTTGCCGAAGGCGCGTTCGAAGGCGTCCTTGTGCCGTTCGCGGGCGAGCGAGAGGCGTTCAACCGTCACGCCGCTGCGGCGCGCGGCCGGGAGCAGCGCCTCGAGATCGAGTTCGACGTTGCCCGTCTCGAACGTGGGCACGCTCGAGAGGTCGAGTTTCGCGAGGTCGCGCTTCCAGCTGCGGCCGCCGCGAATGGATTCGCGAACGGGCAGCTCTTCGAAACGTGCGAGGGCGTCGTACCGGCGTTGCGAGGAGACGGCACCTTCGCCGAAGTGCCCGACGAGCGCGTCTAGCGAAGATTTTCCTACGCCCAGGACGCCCGTGTTGGCGTTACCCGACACGCGCGGCAACTTCCTCACGAATGTCGTCGTAACCGCGGCGTTCGATCTCGTTCGCGAGTTCGGGACCGCCCGACTTGACGATGCGGCCGTCCATCATGATGTGCACGTGATCGGCGGCGATGTGCTGCAGGATGCGCGGGTAGTGCGTGATGATCAGGAAGCCGATGTCCTTGCCGGTCTCCGTCTTGCGCAGGGCGGTGACGGAGTTGCCCACCGAGCGCAGCGCGTCGACGTCGAGACCGGAATCGGTTTCGTCCAAGACGGCGTATTTCGGCGCGAGCATCGCCATCTGCAGCATCTCGAGGCGTTTCTTTTCGCCGCCCGAGAAGCCGTCGTTGACGTACCGCGAGAGAAACGCGGCATCCATGTCGAGCACGTCGAGTTGTTCGAAGATCAGCGCGCGGAATTTCGCCGGCGTGAGATCGTCGGGCTTGACCGCCTGGCGCGCGGAACGGATGAAGTTCGCGACCGAGACGCCCGGGATGGCCGCCGGATATTGGAAGGAAAGGAAGAGGCCGGCCTTCGCACGTTTGTCGGGCGGGAGTTCGAGCAGCTCCTCTCCGTCGAGGGTGACCGTGCCGCCCGTGACCGCGTAATTCGGGTGACCGGCCATCGAGAACGCGAGCGTCGATTTGCCGCTGCCGTTGGGCCCCATCAGCGCGTGCACGCTGCCGGGCTGGACGTCGAGATCGATGCCCTTGAGAATTTCATTGCCTTCGACGCCGGATTTCAGGCCCGAGATGTGTAAACCGCGCTCGCTCATATCGGACTGAGTGTACCGAGCCGCGGGTGAGAAAGTCAAGGAAAGTCTGGACTATCTTCGGTTTCCGTGGTAGGGTCGAAGCAGAGATGCACGATACACGATTCTTCCAGTCGACCCGTGGGAAGATCGCCCTCGCGCTGCGCCGGCGTCATTCGGCATCTGCCGTAGACCTGGCGGAAGAGTTCGGGCTCTCGCCCAACGCCGTACGCCAGCAATTGCTCAGCTTGCAGGGCGACGGATATGTCGAAGAGCGCTCCGTGCGCCGCGGCCCGACGAAGCCGACGCTGGAATTTTCGCTGACCGCCGCCGCCGAAGTGCTGTTTCCGCAGCGCTACGACAAGATGCTCAATGCGGTGCTGCGTGAAGTTCGCGAATCCTACGGAAACGACGGCCTCGAAAACGTGCTCTCCAAGCTCAGCGATCGCGCCGCCGAGACCTTCCGGAAAAAGCTGCATGCGCCCGACGCGAAGGGCCGCGCCTTCGAGCTTGCCGAGTTGCTGCGCGCGAACGGCGTCGAGGCCGACGTCGTCGTGACCGATTCCGGAAAAGTCGAGTTGCGCGAGCACGCGTGTCCCTACGGCCAGACCGTGGGCGAGCATCCCGAAGTCTGCACCATCATCCACTCGGTCTTGCGCGAGACCGTCTCGCGCGAGACGGTCCAGATCGAGTCGATTGCAACCGGCGGCGACGCTTGCCGGTTCGAAATTCCGAACGAAGCCGCGGCCGCGGCCACATCTGCGTCAGGAGCATCCCGCACGTGAACTTTCCGAAATTCCAAGAACTCGTCGAGAAGCGTACCGGCTTCCGGACAATGGAAAAGCCGATGGCCTCCGGTGAGTACTTCAGCGATTCGTGCGGCGACATGTACACGTACTATCTGAGCGTCGGACCGGACGAGCGTATCGAAGACGTTTCGTATTTCACGACCGGCTGCGGGTTCGGTACCGCGACGTGCAGCCTGCTCGTGGACCTCGCGCGCGGCAAGACGCTCGACGAAGCCTACGCCATCTCCGATGCCGACATCGAAGCCGAACTCGACGGCTATCCCGAGAAGAAGCGCGATTATCCGGGCCGTTCGATCGCCGCGCTCCATGCCGCGATCGACGACTACCGCGCGAAGC
>CAZZUZ010000093.1:0-8910 GCA_964657315.1 Vulcanimicrobiota bacterium | reverse complement strand
TCATCTCGGCAAACTCTGAGAGCCTGCTGAAAGACCTTAAGGGATCATAAAAATGTGATCGCGGTTTGCCGCTGCCCGGCTTGTCGCCGCCAAAGCGGTAGCACGCTCTCGCCGAGCTAGATGCCGAGCTAGATACAGTAGCCTCGAAATCTATCAAGCATCCGCTTCAAGCCGACACTCGCCCCTTGCCTATACCCTTGATCGATCCAAAGCGGACCATACACCGAGCGATCCGTCTGCACGGCTTAAAAGTTGGCAATTGCGTCTCGAAATAAAAGGCAAGCAGCGTTCCTGTTGCCAGCTTTCCGCCATTGCGAAGCCGCTAGGCTACCCTCAACTGCAGACTGATCGAGAAGAGATAAAGGAGACTCAGCGCTCGTACGACTGCCTCGCTCGGAACGATAACAACTCGCGAGAGCATATGATAACTGCGAATGAAGTGAAGCCATTTGTAAAGGCATTGTCCGAGACGATTCCTCGAGACGAGCGACGCGCATCCGCAACGCATCTACGTTTTGAGCATTACAAGACGTGCTTACCGTCGTCGTCGCCGCAGAGATTGGACTTCCGGCATTCAACGAGGAAGCAGCAACTGAAATGAGGAGAACGAAAATTTTCAACGCGATACCAAACATTGGCTTTGAGTACACCTTAAGGGCTCATATAAAGTGAGCCCCTCGCGGCCGCGTCGACCGCTGCGTCGTCGAAAGGCAGCGGTACGAGCGTGCCCGCGAGCCACGTCGCCGCGGCGTCCCGGTAATGCGCGGAGCCGGGCTCGCCGGATTCGCCCTGCGGTATCACCATGCCGCCGGCTTCCCAATTGCCGACGTCCCAGACCGCGCGAAAGCTCTGCGCGTTCGCCGGCGCCTGGACGTGTGGTGAATACCCATCACCGAGCCCGGGGAAGCGCGTGCCGTTCCACATCTTGAGGCCGAACGACGACAGCGGATGCTGCGCGGTGCGCGCGCCCGCAAATTTCCACGCGACGTCGAGCTTTGAAAACCGTTTCGTGCGTTCGATCGCTTCGCGCAGCGAGCCGTCGAGAAACGCCGCGTAGTCGTCGCCCGGAACGTATCCGCGCGGCCTGTCGCGCAGCATGCGCAGGATCTGTTCGAGCGCGCTGCCCGACTCTTCGCCGACGTACGTCGAAGCGCGCGCGCGCAACACGTGGTAGCGCACGAAACGTTCGATCGCGGCGTATCGCAAGGCGACGACGTACGTCGCACCGATCGAGTCGCTCGTAAAGCGGCCGTCGAACGCACGCAACGCCGCGAGCGCCCGCACGACGTCCCCGTCGCCCGTGGCCTTGGGACGAACCAGCGCGACGGTCTGACGCGCGAGCTCTCGCTCGGGCAGCGACGTGACGTCGGCTTGAATGCGCGAGAACGCGGCGACGTCGTACGGCGCGTTCTGCTGCAGCAATTCGCGAATGCGCGCGGCGCGATACGGCGGTGCGAAGCCCGACGTCAAGCGATATGGGTAGTTCGCGCCGTACGTGCGTGCGTTCGCGGTGAAGACGACGGCGTTCGCCGCGGGCGCCACGTGCGGCAAAACGTTTGCGGGAACGTACGGCGCGCGGCCGACGGGCGACGTCGCGCCGTCGTGTTCGTGCATGCCCCAGGCACCGTCGATCGGGATCTCGCCCGCGAGCGAGAATCCCGCATTGCCCGCATCGTCGGCCAGCGCGAAATTCTGCGGCGGCCCCGGATAGTGCGCGAGCACCGTCTGCGCTTCGCGCACGCTCCGGGCATGTGCGAGACCGTCGAACGCGGTCAAACCCGAACGGCGATCTTCGTCACCGGTCCACGCCGCCGCGAGCCTGATCGCGCCGTCGTTCTCGAAGACGAAGCCGTGGCGGGTGCGCAGGTAATCGCGCACCACGGAGTTTTGAAAACGCACCGCGATGGTTTCGGAGCGGTGCTGCGCGTGCAGCCATTTGCCGTTCGCCACGTACTCGTCCGACGTTGCGGAGCGGAACGTTTCGCGAAAGACGCGCGACGTCGTGACCGTTCCGTTGGTCGCCCCCCATGCCAAATGCGCGTTGTGCCCGAGTACGACGCCCGGTACGCCCGCGAGGGTCGCGCCCGCAACGTGCACCTGCGGCGATTCGAGGTCGACGAGCCACCAGACGCCGGGCATCCGCAGTTCCAGGTGCGGGTCGTTTGCGAGCAAGGCGCGATGCGTGCGCGTCTTCGCCGCACCCGCTGCGAAGTTATTGCTGCCCGTGCCCGTCTTCGCATCGATAGCCGCGTCCGCGACGTAGAGCGGCTTCGCGTCGAACGTCGCGTTCGTGAGGTCGGGCAATTTCGCAACCGGCGCCGCGCTCGCGCCGGTCGTCGGCGCGTCAAATGCGGGATCGCTGAGCGGAAAGAGCGCGGCCTCGCCCTTGGGCCCGAACGCGGCGTTGATATCCGAGCGCATCGCGACGTCGTTCCACGAATCCGTGAGCGCCAACACCGTCGAGAGCGACACGACGATCGAATCGCGCGCGGTCCAGGGTTCGGGCTTGTAGGCGAGCACGCGAAACTCGGGCGGCAGGGGGCGGTTCGCGATCGCGGCGTTGATGCCGGCAGCGAACGCATCGAGATCGGCACGCTGCTCGCGGCCGAGCGCGGCGAGCTGCGCGTCGGCGATCGCGCCGACGTCGATCGTGCGCGCTTCGACGTCGTTTTCGATCGTCGCGTTTCCGAAGATTTCGGAGAGCCGGCCGGCCACGAGACGCCGGTACACGTCGAGCTGAAAGAGGCGATCGCTGCCCTGCAGATAGCCTTCGGCGAAATACAGATCGTGATCGTTCTTTGCCCGAACGTGCGGGATGCCGCGCGCGTCCCGGACGACGCGCACGGGGGCCCTGACGTCGAGCCCGGCGATCGTACCGGTCTGCTCCGCGCCGCCGGCGAGCACGCCGAGATACGCGTAGCCGGCGAATGCGGCGACCACGAGGATCAGCGGCACGAGCGCGAGCCCGAGGAGCGCGGCGATGCGCCGCAGGAGGGCGCCGCCGCCGACGCGCGCCCGGCGCGGCTTTAGAATATCTTACTCCCGAACGTATACGGGGGCACCGTCTGCGGAAAGTGATAGTCGAAGAAATCGAATTCGAGCCTCGGAATCGTCACGCCGATGCCGAAATGAAGCGCGTCGTCGGCGACGACCTGCTGCAGATAGTTGCGGCCGTCGAGTTCGACGTAATGGATGTGCCAGGACACGCCGTCGTAGGGTTTTCCGTTGAGAATCCCCTGGACGCGAAGCTGCATCGTGCGGTGCGACACGGGATCCATCCACAGCTCGCGCAGACGGTCGGCCCTCGCGTCTTGCAGCGGCGTGAACGTCAGGTGGATCGCGTCGACGTTGCCGATGCGCGACGTCCCGACGTAGCGGACGTCGTACGCGCGCGTCCGCGTCGCGACGACCGCGATCTGCGGGAATGCGGAACTCGGTTCCGCGGACGGCTCCGGCGCGAGGCCGCCCTGCGTCACGGAACTACGCCGCGAGACCAGGCCGAACGAAAACGTCGGCTCGATGCGCGGATCGTCGATCTGGATCGGCTCCGAATTCTTGTTCGTGTCGAAGATCGTGATGCCGAAAATCGAGAACGGCACGCCGCCCAGACGCTTGCGGTCTTCGTCGGGATCGGTCAGACGCTCGAGTCCGAGCTCGCCGTCTTTCGACCGGAAATACGCGTCCCACCAATTATCGAACACGTGGTTGTTGTGCTCGTAGCGGATCAGCGCGCCGTAGTGCACGAACGGCACGTCCGTTCGCGCCTGCCAGGCTTCGCGCGCCAATCGATAGTAATTTTCTGCTACCGCGTCGGGCGTCGGGACGCCGTTCGGAAAGACGGGGATACCGGACTCTTCGGGATCGGGCTCCGGCGACGGCAAGATCGTGAAGGCGGGCGGCGAGGGCGCGGGCGACGGCCCGGCGTGCGCGACGCCGGCCGCGCCGAGCAACAGCAGCAGTCCGAGAACGGCGCGAGACAGCGAGACGGCGGCATTCGGCTTCACGGAACGGGCACGCCCGCGATGAGTTCTGCGATCACGGCTTCGGCATCGACGTTCTCCGTGATCGTGCGGTAGTTGAACGCGAGGCGATGGCGCAGCACGCCGGGCGCGCTCGCACGCACGTCGTCGGGAACGGCGAACGTTCTGCCGTCGCACAGCGCGCGGGCACGTGCGAGCGCGACGAGCGCGAGCGTGGCGCGCGGGCTCGCGCCGCGATCGAGATAGGGATGCGCCGCACGTGTGGCCTGCACGAGCGATACCGCGTAAGCCGCGAGCTTGGCCTCCACGTGAACCGCACGGGCCTGCGCGCGCCAGCGAACGAGATCGGTCATCGAGGCTACGTCTGAAGGCATTTCGGGCGCTTCGCCCCCGAATCGGCTGAGGATGGCGAGCTCTTCTTGCGGCGTCGGATAGTCGACGAGAATCTTCATGAGAAACCGGTCGAGTTGCGCGAGCGGCAGCGCGTAGGTGCCGTCGCTGTCGAGCGGATTCATCGTCGCCGTGACGAGAAACGGATCGGGCAGCGCGTGCGTGCTCGGCCCGATCGTCACCTGACGCTCCTGCATCGCCTCGAGCAGCGACGACTGCACTTTCGCGGGCGCGCGATTGATTTCGTCGGCCAAAACCACGTTAGCAAAAATTGGTCCGAGCGTGGTCGTGAACTCGCCCGATCGCTGATCGAAGATCCGCGTGCCCACGATGTCGCTCGGCAACAGATCGGGCGTGAACTGGACGCGTTTGAAAGCGCCGCCGACGGCGCTCGCGAGCGCGCGGCAGGCGAGCGTCTTCGCGAGGCCCGGCGGACCTTCGAGTACGACGTGCCCGCCCGCGATCGTCGCGCAGAGCAGCGCTTCGAGGACGTGATGCTGGCCGACGACGGTCGCGGCGAGAGTGTCGAGCAGAACGCTCGGCTTCAGATCGTCAGAAACGGGAGTGCCTCCTGGACGTTGCTCTCGACGTTCGCGTCTTCGCAGAAACACGCGCGTTCGATCGCGCGCAGCGCCGCGATGCGTTGCGGCCGGTCGCCTGCGGCGTTGCGGCGCACGAGATCGGCGAGAGTCTCTTTTTCGTGCGCTCCGAGCGCGTAGCGCAGGGCGTGGCGCACCGCGAGCGCGCGCGACCGGGTCGGTTCGCGCCGCAGCGCATCGACGAGCCCGCGGAACTGCGTCTCGAAATCGGCAACCGGTGCCGGTGCGGCGGGTTGGGGAACGACCGGCGGCGTCACGACGACCGCCGGCTTCTGCGGACGCGGCCGGGCGAGATAGCGCAGCAGAAACCACACGGCTACCGCGGCCGCGAGCAGGAGCAGAAACGACCGGACCGTGCTCCAAAAGAGATCGGCGATGTACCCGCTGCCGACGCCGAGATGGAACGGTGGTCCCGCGATCTGGAGCCTCACCGAGTTCGTCGCGAAGCGGCTGGCCTTCTTGTCGCCCGCGTCGATCGCATCGAGCGTCGTCGACGCGATCGTGACCGGACCCGGCGCGTTCGGCGTCAGGGTCACGTTTTCGAAGCAATCGCTGCCCCGCTGGGTCGCGGTGCATCCCCGCTCGTCGCCCTGCACGTCGAAGCCGGTGAGATCGGGCAGCGTCACGTTGTCGAGCTCGGTGATCTGCTCGTCGACGTGGATTTTGATCGTGAGTTTGAACGGCGTTCCGACCTGCGGCGCCGTCGTATCCGCGTTCATCGTGAAGCTGCGGACGTGCAGCGTCTCGAGCGCCTGCGCGCGGACCGCGGCGACCGCAGCGGCGAAAGAGAGTGCGAAGACGGCCGCCGCAGCGAACGCGCGCGCCGATGACATCTTCAAATGGCGGCGACCCATTGCGAGAACATGTAGCGGGCGTCGAACGGTCCGGGCGACGCCTCGGGATGGAACTGCACGGCCGCGATCGGCAACGTCTTGTGCCGGAAGCCTTCGTTCGTTCCGTCGTTGAGATTGATCATCGTGGGCTCGAGATCTGCCGGCAGCGTCGCGCCGTCGACCGCGTACCCGTGATTGTGCGCGGTCACGAGCACCCGATCGTTGATGAGGTCTTTGACGGGCTGATTGCCGCCGCGATGGCCGTATGGCAATTTATAGGTGGTGGCGCCGCAGGCGAGCGCGAGCAGCTGATGGCCGAGACACACGCCGAAGAGCGGCAATTTTCCGACGAGACCGCGCAAGAGTTCGATCGTTTCGGGCAGATCGGTCGGATCGCCCGGACCGGGTGAGATGACCACGGCGTCGGGTTTCTGTGCGAGAATTTCTTCGCGCGTCGCGCCGTACGGCACGACCGTGATACGCGCGCCGAGCACGCTCAACTCGCGGACGATCGCGCGCTTGACGCCGCAATCGACGAGCACGATATGCGGTCCCGTCGCGTTGGGCGAGAGGCGCTGCACGGAGCGGGTCGCGACGTCGGCGACGAGGCCGACCGTCGACGCTTCGCGGGCGTAGGGCACGAGTGCCGCTTCCATCTTCGCGATCGACGCTTCACCGACGGCCAGCGCCGCGCGGATCGTGCCGTGTTCGCGCAGCACGATCGTCAGCGCCCGCGTGTCGATGCCCACGAGCGTCGGCACGCGCTGCTCGGCGAGCCACGAACTCAAGTCGCTCTTCATCGCGTGATGCGAGGGGTGCTTCGCGATCCGCTTGACGATCGCACCCGCGACGCACGCGCGATCGTGCTGCGCGGCCGTGCCGGAGATGCCGTAGTTGCCGATCATCGGATACGTGAAGGTCAGGATCTGACCCGCGTACGACGGGTCGGTCAGCGCCTCTTCGTACCCGGTCATTCCGGTATAAAAGACGGCCTCGCCGAGCGCGAGGGCATCGTAGCCGATCCCATCCCCGTCGAAGCGCGTCCCGTCCGCAAGCAACAGCGAGGCCGGTTTCATGGGGCTTAAGGTTGGGACGGCGGGCGCTTCAATCCCCCCTCGTGCGAAGGCTACAAGAGTCTCCGGAAGATCGTCTCCGGAATGGTCGCCGGAAAATCGTAACCGACGAAATCGAAGCGCAGATCGCTGACCGTACGATCCATTCCGAAGCGCAACGCGTCGCCCGCGCGAATGTCCCGGATGTAATACCGTCCGCCGATCTGCACGTAAGTCACGATCCAGCGCGCGTCGTCGTACGGCTTGCCGTCGAAGAGCCCTTGCATACCGAGTTCGAGCGTCGCGTAGCTCGACGGGTCGATCCACAAATCGCGCAGCCGGAACGTCTGCGGATCGCGCAGCGGCGTGAGTGCGAGATGGTACGCGTCGCCGCTCTCGAGCTTGTCCGTTCCGACGAACGCGATCGCATAATCGCGTGCGACGGCTTCGACGCGTACGAGCGTACGCAGCGGCTTCTCGGTCGCGAAGATCGACGGCGACTGCGCGGGCGCCGGGACCGCGGTCGCTGCGGCTGCCGTGGCCGAAGGGCGGCCGGCCGGAACCGCGGTCGCATTGCCGGCGAGCGATGCGTTCGAATCATGTGCGAGCATCCCGAAGGAGCCGTTGGGCTCGATCAGCGGGTCGAGGATCGGAAACGCGTCGGCGCTCGCGCTCGTATCGAAAGAATCGACGTGCGCCGGATTTTTGTGGAAGTGGATGTCGATGCCGATCGGAAACCCGCGCATGCGCGCCGCTTCGTCTTCGGGCACGATCATCCGATGCAGCACGAGATCGCGATCGGAATCGCGATAGTACCCCGACCACCAATTATCGTGAACGTGGCCGCGCCACGTGTACCGCTCGCGCATGTTGAACGTCACGAACGGCACGTCGGTACGCGCGCGCCACGCGCCCTTCGCGAGCTTGAACATCACCTCCGGCGGCGTGGCGCTGGTATCGGGCCCGGTTTCGTTCGTGTCGGCCGCGGCCCGGCCGCCCATCGACAATGCACTCGCCGCACCCGCGAGCAACGCTAGGGTTGCGAAGAGAACGAGCTTGAAAGCGCGCGGCATGATGCTGTAACGTACGGCACGCGCGCTTCGTTCGCCCGCGCCTAAGAGCGGAGGACGACGTTGTCGCGCATCACGAACCGGCCGCCCACGATCGTCGCGATCGCGCGGCGGGCGAACTCCGCGCCGTCGAACGGCGTGTTCTTCCCGAGCGATTCGAACGCGTCGGCATCCACGCGCCAGGGACGCTGCGCGAAGATCGTGACGTCGGCGGTTGCGCCGATCTCGAGCGTGCCGCCCGGCACCCCGAGAATGCGCGCGGGATTGGTCGAGAGCAATTCGACGAAGCGGATCAGCGGCAGGTCCGGCAGCGCCCGGTCGTAGGCTCCGACGGCGATTTCGAGACCGGTGAAACCGACCGGCGCCTCGCCGAGTAGCCGGGCTTTCTCCTCGCGCGTGTGCGGCGCGTGATCGGTCGCGAAGACGTCGATCGTGCCGTCACGCACCGCGGCTTTGAGGGCCGCAATGTCGCGCTGCGAACGCAGCGGCGGATTGACCTTCGCGTCGGCGGAAAACGACGCGAAGTGTTCGTCGCCGAGCAAGAGGTGGTGCGGCGTCACCTCGCAGGTGATGGCAATATTCTGCTTGCGACCGAATTTAACCAGTTCTACGCCCATCGCGGTCGACACGTGCGCGATGTGAAACGCCTTCTGCGCGTCGCCGGCGATGAGGATGTCGCGTGCGACGTGCACTTCCTCTGCAAGTCCGGGCGAACCGGCGAGGCCCAAGTCGAAACTGCGCCGGCCCTCGTTCATCACGGCTTCGCCTTTGAGATCGCCGTCCTCGCAATGCGAGATGAAGACCCCGGGGACGTCGCGCGCGTAGAGCGCCGCCTGCCGCAGCACGCGCGCGTTCGCGACGGGAAAACCGTCGTCGCTGAAGGCGACGGCGCCGGCGTCGCGCAAGCGCCAGTACGGCGCGAGTTCCTTGCCTGCGCGGGCGCGCGTTATCGCAGCGATCGGATAGACGCGCGCGAGGTTCGCGAC
>CAZZUZ010000092.1:0-8921 GCA_964657315.1 Vulcanimicrobiota bacterium | reverse complement strand
CGCCGGCGTCGGTGACGTGGTCGCCACGGCGGTCGTCGACGGAACGGCCGACGGCGAAGCTTTCGGCGTCGCACCGCCGATGGGAGCGATCGGCGAAGAATTGCTGCTGTTGCAGCCGGCGAAGAGAGCGGCTGAAGCGCAAAGCGCGAACGCGGCTATGCGCCGAGCATGCAGAAAGAAGTCGTACATCGGAAACCATCTCGAGCGGGAAGCGGGGTGTGTGCCGCAATCGTTCGCCGCGACGAGCGGCCCGCGCTTCGAACGTTCGTACCGATAACTCACACTTTGTCGCCGAAGCGCCGGCGAAACGAAAGAGGCGCCGCATAAGCGACGCCTCCTCCGATAGGCCGTCCTTCGACTTCGCGCCTCCGGCGCTCCGCTCGGGATGACAAGGACTAGTGCTTGCCGGCTACTTCGTGAAACTGCTCGGTTTCGGTCGAGCCTTTGAGAGCCGTGGTCGAAGACTTGCCTTCGGCGACGACCTGGGCGATTTCGTCGAAGTAGCCGGTGCCGACTTCGCGCTGGTGACGCGTCGCGGTGTAGCCGTCTTTTTCCGATGCGAACTCGGCCTGCTGGAGTTCCGAGTACGCCGCCATGCCGCGGCTCTTGTAGTCGAGCGCGAGTTCGAAGAACGAGTGGTTGAGCGCGTGGAAACCGGCGAGCGTGATGAACTGGAACTTGTAGCCCATTTCGCCGAGCTTCTGCTGGTAGGTCGCGATGACGTCGTCGGAGAGCTTCGCCTTCCAGTTGAACGACGGCGAGCAGTTGTACGCGAGCCACTTGCCGGGAAACTTCGCGTGCACGGCGTCGGCGAATTGCTTCGCCTCTTCGAGCGACGGATGCGAGGTCTCGCACCAGATGAGATCGGCGTACGGAGCGTACGAAAGCGCGCGCGCGATCGCGGCGTCGATGCCGCTCTTGACGTGGAAGAAGCCCTCTTCGGTCTTCTCACCCGTGATGAACGGCTGGTCGGCGGGATCGACGTCGCTCGTGATGAGCGTCGCGGCATCGGCGTCGGTACGCGCGACGATCAGCGTCGGAACGCCGAGGAGGTCGGCCGCGAGGCGCGCGGAGACGAGATTGCGGATCGCGGTCTTCGTCGGGATGAGGACCTTGCCGCCGAGGTGGCCGCACTTCTTCTCGGCTGCGAGCTGATCTTCGAAGTGGACGCCTGCGGCGCCGGCTTCGATGAACGACTTCATGATCTCGTGCACGTTGAGCGCGCCGCCGAAACCGGCTTCCGCGTCCGCAACGATCGGGAGATAGTAGTTGATGTTCTCTTTGCCTTCGCTCGTCTGGATCTGGTCCGCACGCTGCAACGCGTTGTTGAGGCGCTTGACGAGCATCGGGGCCGAGTTCGCCGGGTAGAGGCTCTGATCGGGATAGGTCTGCATCGCGACGTTGCCGTCTGCGGCGACCTGCCAGCCCGAGAGATAGATGGCCTTGAGACCGGCCTTCGCGACCTGAACGGCCTGGCCGCCGGTCAGCGTCCCGAGAGCGTTGATGTACGTTTCACTCTGAAGCGTCTTGTACAGACGTTCCGCACCCAAGCGCGCGAGCGTGTAGTCGATGTGCACCGATCCGCGGAGACGGACGACGTCCGCACCGGAGTAGGGGCGCTTGATACCGGCCCAACGCGGGTCGGTCTGCCACATGAGTTCGAGTTGGGCGGCGTCGGAAAATTCGGCCACGAGTGTTCTTTGGTTCCTCCAGCGAGTAATTTGCCATCGGCGCCTACCAATTGGTTGGTTGGGTTGGAACCGATGGCCCAGTGCATTCTGCACCTATGAATCTCGGTCCTGTCAGCAGGGGTTTAAGACGAAACTTGTTTTCCTACCCGAACGCGGAATGCCATTTCTCTTGAATTCACGCACCCATCGATGGTCTGACCAATCGACGAATTTCTAGACGCGAAAAAGTAAAGCGGTTTTACTTTTAAGCTGCGTCGAAGATATGGCGAGAAAGCGTCATCACCCCGCAGCCGGCTATTTCAGGAGATCGTGATAGCGCTCGCGCAATTCGCGTTTGAGAAACTTGCCGACGCCGGTGCGCGGAATCGCGTCGACCACGAGGATGCGATCCGGAATCATCCACTTCGCGACGCGTTCGCCGATCCACGCTTTCACCGACGGTTCGTCGACGGCGTGTCCCTCGCGCAGAACGACGACGGCGACCGGACGCTCAACCCATTTCTCGTGCGGCAGACCGATGACGGCGGCTTCCCGGATCGCGGGGTGTCCCATGATCGTGTTCTCGAGGTCCACGCTCGAGATCCACTCGCCGCCGGATTTGACGAGGTCTTTGGAACGGTCGACGATCGTGAGATAACCGTACTCGTCGGCCGTCGCGACGTCGCCCGTATGGAAGTATCCGTTGGCGAAGACCGGCGGCTGCTCGTCGATGTTGTAATAGGCAGCCGTCACCGCCGGACCGCGCACCCAGAGGGCGCCCGGCGTTTGGCCGTCGTGCGGCACGTCGTTCCCGTCGTCGTCGAGCAGCTTCCACGCGACGATCGGCGTGAACCGGCCCTGTTTGAGCAGCTTCTCGCGCTGCTGCGGCCAGGGCGCACCCTCGAGCTGTCCGACGAGCGAGGCGTTCGTGCCGATCGGGCTCATCTCGGTCATGCCCCACGCGTGCTGCATGAAAATTCCGAGCTCGTGCATGTCGTCGAAGAGCGAAGGCGGTACCGCGGATCCGCCGCAGAGGATCATCCGCAGTTTCGGCAGCGTCTTCTTCTCGCTCAGGAGCAGATCGCGCAAACCGAGCCACACCGTGGGCACGCCCGCCGAGACCGTGACGTCTTCGTTTTCGAGCAGTTCGATGAGGCTCGACGCATCGAGTTTCGCACCGGGAAAGACCAGTTTCGCGCCGACCATCGGGGCCATGTACGGAAAGCCCCACGCGCAGACGTGGAACATCGGCACCACCGGTAAGAGCGTATCGCGCTGAACGAGACCGACCGCATCGCCGAGAGCGCTCGCGATCGCGTGAAGGTAAAGCGAACGGTGCGTGAAGAGCACGCCTTTGGGATCGCCCGTCGTCGCGGACGTATACGAGAGCAGCGCCGCCGTCTTCTCGTCGATCTCCGGCCAGTCGAAGGTGTGCGGGCGTCCGGCGATCAGCGTCTCGTAATCGAGCGCGTCCGGCAGCGCGTCGCTCTGTCCCATCACGACGAACGAACGCTTCTTCTCGGGTCGCGTAGCCGTCGCGGCCGCGACGGAATTCGCGAGCGACGCGTCGACGAAGATCAGCTTGTCGTCGGCATGATCGAAGACCCAACAGACTTGATCGGGGAACAGCCGGATGTTGACCGTATGAAGGACGGCCCCGATCATCGGCACCGCATAGTAGAGCTCGAGATGGCGATGCGTGTTCCATGCGAAGCTCGCGACGCGATCGCCCGGACCGATGCCGAGTTCTACGAGCGCGTGGGCGAGCTGCGCCACGCGTTTCCCGAAATCGGCGTACGTATAGCGGAAGATCGTGTCGTCGTCGAGCCGGGCCACGACTTCGCGCAGACCGTGATTGCGCAACACGTGTTCGAAAACGAGCCCGATACCGAGTTGAACGTCCATCATCGTTCCCGGCATCGCGACGTCCGGGTCGATGGTCGCAGGCGAGGCGTTGAGCGTTTCGTTCATAGCAATTTCCCGTCATCATTGGCGCCGAGTACGAGTTTGCGGACGATGGCGATCGGAGGATCGCCGTGCGCGAGCAAGAGGTCGTGGAACGTTTTGAGACTGTACGAGCTGCCCGCCGACTTTTGGAAGTCCGCGCGCAGTTTGAGCAATTCGAGTTTTCCGAGCGTGTAGTAGCCGTAGAGCGGATCGACCGTTCCGCGCAGCGCTTCGCGATGCGCCGGCTCTTCGGCCATGAAGGCGTTGGCTTGAAAATACGCCGTCGCGGCATCGATCGACATGCCTTGGGTGTGCTCGCGCAAGCCGACGAGATACCGGCATTCGCGCTGCAGAGCGCCCTGCAATTGTGCTAGCCGCACTTTCGGATCGCCGTTCCCCCAGCCCTCATCGACCATCATCTGCTCGACGTAGTGCGCCCACCCTTCGGAAAACGAAGGACTCGGCAGCAGCTTGCGTATGAGCGAGAGCCGTTCGTGGCGATCGAGCGCGAAGTTGACGTAATGCCCCGGCATCACTTCGTGCGCGCTTACGAGCGGAAAATAGTCATCGTTGAAAAACGACAGATGCTCTTCCTGACGCGCGGCGCTCCACGACGGGTCGACCGGCGTCACGTTGTAATATGCTTCGGACGCGACGGACTCGAGCGGTCCCGGCACGCTCACCGATGCAAACGACGTCTCGCGTGCGTACTCCGGCGTCGGCACGACTTTGACGTCGTCATCCGGCGGCAGCGTGACGATGTTCTTACTCTCGACGAACGTTCGCAGCGCGAGCAGATCGGCGGACGCTTTGGACAACAGATTCGCCGAAGACGGATGATGGACCGAAAGCGACGCGATGACTTGCTGCGGCGTGCGCGCCGGGTCCACGAGCTTCGCCGTTGCGACGAACTCCGCGCGCGTCTTCGCGAGCGCCGCTTCGCCCGTGCTCTCGTAGGCGGTCAACGTGATCGGCGTGAGTTCTTGCAGCCGCAGCAGTTCGGCGAAACGGTCGGGCCCGATGGCGAACGAACCCGACGGATGCGCGAAGACCGTGGCATCCGCCCCCGCGAGATAGGTGTTGAGCGACGCGATCACGCGCGCGTTTGCCGCGGCGAACTGCGCTTTGAGTGCGGGATCTTTGAGCGGAGCGACCGCGCTCGGGAGCGCCCCGGAGAAGAACGACACCGTTCCAGCGATTTCGCGACGGTCGATCTGCGCCGTCGTCGCATCGACCGTCGTCAGGTTGGCTTTGGCCGAATCGAAGAGACCGGGCATCTGACGTTCGCGCGAGATCAGCGAGCGCACGCGATCGGGCAGCGGTGCGAAGTTGCGCGATAGCAACGAATACGCAGAACCCGCCGCGACTTCGGTGTAATACGCCGGCCGGTGCTGCCACGGAGCGATCGTGCTCAAACTCAGGATCGACGATTCGAGCGCGGCTTCGAAGATGCGCTCGTCGTAGGACGCGTCCGCGCCCATCGTCGAGGTGTCGATGTCGCGCAGTTCTCTGAGATAGCGTTCGGCCGTCTCGAGCCGCGTCGCGAACGCCGTCGCGTCGTAACTGCCGAGCCGATCGTCGTAATCGTGCACGCCCGCCCGCGTCGCGCGCGGCGGATCGAGCTTCCAGATTTCGTTGAAATAGCGCGTCGAGAGCGCGGCCAGCCGCTCGTCGCCGATGGGCCGCTGATATTGCGCGATTGCCGGCGACGAGAGCGACGCCGTCGCGCACCCGAACGTCGCGAGGAGCGCGCTCGTCGCGAACCGCCGAGATCGACCGGACATTACTCGTCGCTTTCGTGCAGGTGGAGATGCGTGCCGTCTTCGGCATCGTCGAGCACCTCGCGGGCCTCGGCGAGCACCGCGTGCGAGAGATCGGGGGCTAGCGAAATCGATCCGTCTTCTGCCAGAAAGTCGGTTTCCGCCCACTCTTCCCACGTCTCGAGCGGCTCGCCCTCGACCTCGATCGGAAACCGTACGCAGAAGCCCTGTTCGAGGTGCAGGCCGGCGACCATCACGCGCGTGCCGCGTGCGAAGTACGTGCCGTCTTTCCAGAGCGTGCCGTACGTCGTCTGATAGTGCTGCCCAATGCGTAACGCTTCGATTGTTCTTCGGGCTCCTTCGCGATTTGCCGGGCCCCCGGCCCATCCCGCAGACTTTTCCGCCGACGTGCCCGAGTCTTTGCGTGACCGGACCATTGCGCTTGAACCGGACCGCCCAGACGCGTATCCTCTAGCCGCAATGGAAACCGAACGCCCGTCGGGCTGGAACGTCACCTCGTCCGAAATCGTGATCGAGACGCCGCACTTGCGGCTGCGGCGCGACCAGATCGAATTGCCCGGCGGCAAGACGGTCGGAAATTACTACGTCCGAGAGTCGCGCGGCTTCACGATCGTCTTCGCTCTGGATCCGGGCGACCGCGTCATCCTCGTGCGTCAATACAAGCACGGCATCGCGCAGACGCTGCTGGAGTTGCCCGCGGGTGCGATCGATCCGGGCGAACGTCCGGCGGATTGCGCGCTACGCGAACTGCGCGAAGAGACGGGCTACGTGTGCGAACCCGAAGCGCTCGAGCACGTGGGATCGTTCGTCTACGATCCCACCAGTTCGACGACCCGCTTCGAACTCTATCTCGCGCGGGACGTCCGCGCGACGGGCGTTCAGGACCTCGACGATACCGAAGAGATCGCGATCGAATATGCGACGCTCGACGAGATCCGGCGTTTCGTTGCGGACGGCACGATCGTCGTCGCCGCTCACGTCGCCTCCATTTACTACGTTTTGGACCGCCTCGGCCGCCTGGGCCGATGACCGCGACCCGCTTGGGGTAGAATCAGGCGGTGGAAGCGCTGGTTCCGTCCGAGTCGGGCTTTGCCGACATCGGGCTCGCACGTATCGATACCGATCGAATTCGCCGTACCGGAATGCCCGAGATCGTCTTCGCGGCGAGCAAAACGCCCGAGGCCGTCGTCGCCGCGATGCGCTCGCTTTTCGAACACGACGGTTTCGCGTTTGCGACGCGTGTCCGCGCCGAAGCCGCGCCGCACATTCTCGCCGAGCTCGGTACGCGGGCCAGTTACAATCGCAGCGCCGCGACGATCCGGCTCGGCGCGCGGCCGCGGACGCAGCAGACGATCGGCGTCCTCTGCGCGGGCACGTCGGATCTGCCCGTTGCCGAAGAAGCCGCCGAGACGCTCGACGCGCTCGGGCACACGGTGGTGCGGAGAACGGACGTCGGCGTAGCCGGCCTGCACCGGCTGCTCGCGGATTTCGACGAACTCTCGGTCGCGCGCGCGCTCGTCGTCGTCGCCGGGATGGAAGGCACGCTGCCGAGCGTCGTCGCCGGGCTGACGAGCGTTCCCGTAATCGCGGTACCGACCAGCGTCGGCTACGGCGCCGCGTTCGAGGGAATCGCGGCGCTGCTCGCGATGCTGTCGTCGTGCGCTCCGGGAATCGGCGTGGTCAACATCGACAACGGCTTCGGCGCGGCGGCTCTCGCGCACAAGATCGCGATCGCGTGATCGTCGCCCACGTCGAACCGGTCGGCGGTGCCGCGGGCAACATGCTGCTCGGCGCGCTGGTCGATGCCGGCGCGGATCTCGACGCCGTCGAGGCCGCACTGCGGACGGTCGTGGCCGAAGGCTGGTCGTTCGCGCGTTCGCGCACGACCCGGCGCGGCATCGCCGCGACGTATCTCGACGTCGTCGTTCCGGGCGAAGACGATCGCCGGGCGGACGGCGCGCCGGCCCACGGCACGCACCTCGTAGACGTGCTCGCGACCGTGGAGCGCTCCGGTTTGAACGCATCGCAGAAGCGGCGCGTTTCGGAGGTCTATCGAGCGCTCGGCGAGGCCGAAGCGCGCGTGCACGGCTCCACGATCGACGCGATTCACTTCCACGAAGTCGGCGCGATCGACGCGATCCTCGATGTCGCGGGCTTCGTCGTCGCGGCCGATCTCCTGGAGATCGAACGGCTCACCTGCGCGCGCATTCCGCTCGGCACGGGCGAGATCGCGATGACGCACGGACGGTACCCCAATCCGCCGCCGGCAACGGCAGAATTGCTACGCGGCGTCCCGACGTACGACGCGCGATGCGCGGGCGAACTCGTGACCACGACCGCCGCCGCGCTGCTCACGACGCTCTGTTCGCGTTTCGGCGAACGGCCGGCGATGACGGTCTCGGCATTCGGCTACGGCGCCGGAGCGCGCGACGGCGAACTGCCCAACGTCACGCGCATCGGGATCGGCGTCGCGACATCGACGGAGCGCGCCGCAAACGACGTCAGCGTGCTCGAAGCCAACGTCGACGACATGTCGCCGCAATTTTTCGAACTCGCGGTGGAGCGGCTCTTTGCCGCCGGCGCGCTCGACGTCTGGCTCACGCCGATGACGATGAAAAAGGGCCGCCCCGCGATCGTCGTCAGCGCGATCGTGCCGCCGGAACTCGAGGCGCTGTGCGCGCAGTTGCTGCTGCGCGAAACGACGACCATCGGCGTACGCGTGCGGACCGAGCGGCGCTACACGATGGAGCGACGGATCCGTTCGGTCGCGACTGCCTTCGGTCCGGTACGGGTAAAGGACGTCAGGCTCGACGGGACGCGCCGCGCGATGCCGGAGTACGACGACGTCGCGCGCATCGCACGCGAGCGCAACGAACCCATCCACACCATCTACCGCGCCGTCGAATCGGCGCTCGAGGACCGATGATCGCCGCCGAAACGGAATTGGAACGCAAAGAGGCGACGCTGCGCGCGATCGTGCGCGAACTCGAAAGCTGCGTCGTGGCGTTTTCCGGCGGCGTCGATTCCGCACTGATGCTCGCGGTCGCATCGCAAGAGCTCGGCGAGCGCGCGATCGGCATCACGGCGCGTAGCGAGAGCTTGGCCGAGCGCGAATACGACGGCGCGCTCGACTTCGCAGCGAAGATCGACGCGGAACACGCGGTCGTGCGAACGAACGAACTGGCAAATCCTGCCTATGCGGCCAATCCCGAGAACCGCTGCTACTATTGCAAGCACGAACTCTACGGAATGCTCGTCGAGATCGCGCGCGAGCGCGGCGCGCGCTTCGTCGTCGACGGTTTCAACCTCGACGACGAAGGCGACTGGCGTCCCGGCCGCAAGGCGGCTAAAGAATTCGGCGTGCGCAGTCCGCTCAACGAAGCGAGCTTTCGCAAAGAAGACGTACGTGCGCTCGCGCGCAAACTCGATCTCGAGCTTTGGGACAAGCCCGCGCTCGCGTGCCTTTCGTCGCGCTTTCCGTACGGCACCGCGATCACGCTCGAATTGCTGCGGCAGGTCGACC
>CAZZUZ010000091.1:0-8921 GCA_964657315.1 Vulcanimicrobiota bacterium | reverse complement strand
CGAGACCAGTTTGGAGATGCGCTCGACCAGCCCGTCGAGGCGGGCGGCGATCTGCGCCGACGGCGAGAGCGGTTTGCTCGCGGGCGCGGGCGGGGGCGGCGCGTACTGCCGGATGTCGTACGGACGCGGCGTCGCGGCGTTCGGACGGATCGGCGCGGGCGGCGTCCAAACGTTCTGCCCGATCGGCGGCGGGCTCGATCGACGTCCGCGGCAGCCGAAACCGCTCGTACGGCCGATCAGGAACGCGGCGCCGACGAAGAACGGCCAGATGATGACGTGAGCGTGCGAGATTGCGACGATCGCGAGGACGATGAAGAAGACGTTGATCGCGCCGAAGTTTCGCTTTGCGCTCGATCCGGAGTGTCTCAGGTCGGGCTCCTTTGTGCCGGTGAATACCGCCGGTCCGAAAGGAAAGTTTCGATACGACCAATGGTAGAACAATCGCGCCGCCGCGTAAACCGTCCGCTACGGATAGGGCGGTTGCGGCGCCGGAGGCAATGCGTCGCGCGATGAGTGCGGGATCGAACGTTCTCGAGCGCCTGCGGGGCGGCTTGATCGTCTCCGTCCAAGCGTACGCGGATTCCGTGCTCGACACGCCGGAGACGATCGCGCTGCTAGCCGACTGCGCGGAGCGCAACGGCGCGGTGGGCGTACGCGTCGAGAGCGCCGCGCGAATCGCGGCCGTGCGCGCGCGGGTCGGCGTGCCGATCGTCGGCATCGTCAAACGCCGGCATGCCGGATTCGACCCCTACATCACTTCGACCGAGGCGGAGATCGACGAAGTCGCGGGCGCGGGTGCCGGCATCGTGGCCTTCGACGCCACGGCGCGCCCGCACGCGGACGGCGCGACGGTCGCGTCGCTCGTCGCGCGCGCGCACGCTCGCGGGATGCTCGCGATGGCGGATTGCGCGTCGTCCGCGGATCTCGGCGCGGCGCTCGACGCCGGGGCCGACATCATCGCGACGACCCTCGCCGGCTATACGGACGAGACCGAGGGCCGGCCGCTGCCGGCGCTCGATCTCCTCGCCGAATTCGCCCGCAGCCATCCGTTCGCGGTCTGCGAAGGCGGCATCGCGTCGCCCGAAACGGCCCGTGCGGCCTTCGCGTCCGGCGCGTCGTCGATCGTCGTCGGGACAGCGATTACCAACATCGACGCGCTCGTCCGGAGCTTCGTTGCGGCTTCAGTCATAACGGGGAAGAAGCCGAACGCGGTCTAATGATTGAGGCGCGCGGACTACGCCGCAGCGCAATGGTCTTGAAGGAGTTTCCTTGGCACAGCTGACGGCGCCGCATGCGAAGCGGGGGCTCGGTCCGGGTTTCTGGCAGGTCGCGATCGTTCTGACGATCACGAACATCGCCATTTCGTGGTGGATCATCACGCTCGACATCAATAAATATCTTCCTGAAGCGGGACCTCCGGCCGGCGACATCGACTGGCTCTTCAAGTTCATGAGCGTGGTGGCCAACGCGATCTTCGTCTACGTGTCGGGCTACATCATCTACTTCGCGATCGTCTGGCGCCGCACGAAGGCCGATGCCGCTGACGCCGTCGGAATCCAGATTCACGACGAGCCCAGACTCGAACTCTGGTGGACCATCGTCCCGGGCATCCTCGTGATCTTCCTCGCGATCTTCTCGGTGAACATCTGGGCCAAGCTGCAGAACACGCTCGGCGACGTGCTGACGATGGAATCGATCGGCCACCAATTCTACTACGAGTTCCGCTATCCCAAGCTCAAGCAGTCCGTCATCAAGGACATGCACCTCCCCGTGGGCACGCCCGTCACGCTGCACGTCACCTCGGCCGACGTCATCCACTCGTTCTGGGTCCCGGAAATGCGCATCAAGTACGACATGGTGCCCGGCCTGGTCCAGACGCTGCGCTTCACGCCGGAGCACGTCGGCGTCTATCGCGTCATCTGCACCGAGTTCTGCGGCGTCAACCACGCGAACATGTACGCGACGCTCACGGTCGACTCGCCCGAAGACTTCAACAAGTGGATCGCGTCGCAGTTCAAGGCGCAGAACTCCGGGCCGCCGCCGGTCAACGTGACCACGGGTCAGGCGCCCGCCGGTCAGGCGCTCTTCGGCCAAAAGTGCTCGTCGTGCCATTCCGTCGGGCCGTTCACCCAAAAGATCGTCGGACCGGGCCTCGGAAAACTCCTGAGCGATCCGGACCATCCCAAGCTCGTTACGGGCGAAGCGCCCAACGCCGAAGACATCGGGCACGTGCTCGTCAACGGCTACTCGGGCCCCGATAACTCGCAAGGCAAAGCCGGCCCGTCGATCGGCGTCATGCCCAATCGCCAGGCGAACCAGCTTTCCAACGCCGACATCGCGAATCTCACGGCCTACCTCGTCAGCCTCAGTCAGAAATAGGACGCACTATGGCAGTACACGCTCTTCCAGGACATGCGACCGGCGGCCACGACAGCCACCGCGACCACATCCATCCCGAGCCGTCGACGTTCATCGGGAAGTACATCTTCTCGATCGATGCCAAGGTCATCGGCATCCAATACATGATCACGGGACTGCTGTTCTTCTTGATCTCGGGGCTGTTGGCCGAAGTCGTCCGCATCAATCTCTACAATCCGCAAGGCGGCTTCGTTTCCAACGACACGTACAACGGAGCGTACTCGCTGCACGCGTCGGGCATGATCTGGATGACGATCATTCCGCTCGTGACGGGCGGTTTCGGCAACTACGTGATGCCGCTGATGCTCGGCGCGCGCGACGTCGCGTTTCCATGGCTCAACCTCATCAGTTTCTGGATCTTCCCGATCGCGGGCGTGATCCTATTCGCGTCGTTCTTCGTCGGCGCGCCGGAGGCGGGCTGGACGGAATATCCGCCGATCTCGCTGCAAGGGCCGCCGGGAACCTCGTACTGGGCCGTCGCGATCTTCCTGATCGGTCTCTCGTCGACGCTGACCGGCATGAACTTCCTCGTGACCATCCTGAAGATGCGCGCGCCGGGCATGACCTTCACGCGCATGCCGCTCTTCGTATGGGCGCAGCTCGCGACCGCGATGCTCAACTTCGTCGCGACGACGGCCCTCTCGGCCGCGCTCGCCGCGCTCTTCATCGAGCGCCAGTTCAACGTGCCGTTCTACGACCCGGCCCGCGGCGGATCGCCCGTGCTCTGGCAGCACATGTTCTGGTTCTACTCGCATCCGGCCGTCTACATCATGATCTTGCCGGCGTTCGGATTCATCTCCGAGATCCTGCCGACGTTCTCGCGCAAGCCGATCTTCGGCTACAAGATGATCGCGTTCTCGTCGGTCGCGATCGCGCTGCTCGGCTTCATGGTCTGGGCGCACCACATGTTCACCTCGGGCATGGCGCCGTGGCTGCAGCTGCCATTCATGATCCTCACGATGGTCATCGCGGTGCCGACCGGCATCAAGATCTTCTCGTGGATGGCGACGCTCTGGGGCGGAAAGATCGAATTCCATCCCGCGATGCTCTTCTCGATCGGCTTCCTGATCGTGTTCACGTTCGGCGGCCTCACGGGCGTCTTCCTGAGCGCGGTGCCGTTCGATCTGCACGTGCACGGCACGTACTTCGTCGTAGCACATATTCACTACGTGCTCTTCGGCGGCTCGATGTTCGGCATATTCGCCGGCGTGTATTTCTGGTGGCCGAAAATCACCGGCCGCTTGATGAACTACAAGCTCGGACAGCTGCACTTCTGGGTGACGTTCGTGTCGTTCAACGTCACCTTCATCCCGATGCACTGGGTCGGACTGCTCGGCATGCCGCGCCGCGTCGCGCAGTACTCCGACACCGTCGTCGGCCTGCTTCCGACGATCACGTTCTGGAACCGCGTCGAGACCATCGGTTCGCTCTTCCTCGCGGCGTCGACCCTCATCTTGCTCTACAACATGGCCGCGAGCCTGATCAATGGCAAGAAATCACCGAACAATCCGTGGCACGCTCGTACGCTCGAATGGACGATCTCGTCGCCGCCGCCGTACTACAACTTCAAGTCGATTCCGGCCGTGCTCAAGAATCCGTACGATTTCGGCGAGCCGCTGCCGTACATCGGTCTCGATCCGCAGCCCGATGAAGATGCGGGCTCCGCGACCAAGCCGCCGCTCCAGCCCACACACGCATAAGGAATACCGTGGCCGTAAGCTCCATCAACGCCACGCATGAAGCCGTCGAGGCGCGTTATAACGCGGTCGACGGTCTTTATGCCGAGACTCGGGACATGCGTCTCCTCGGGTTCGTGCTGGTCCTCATGTCGGACTGCGTTCTGTTCTCGTCGTTCATCTTCGCGTATCTCTATCTGCGCAACACGGTGCCGAACTGGCCGCCGATCACGGCGGGCGGCCACCAGCTGCCGCGCTTCGATCTCGCGTTCGCGACGATCAATTCGTGCGTGCTCTTCGGATCGGGCGCGACGATGCACTTCGCGATGGAGAGCTGGAAGAAGCTCGACAAGGCCGGGTTCAACCTGTGGATGATCGCGACGATCGTTCTCGGGATCGGGTTCCTCAGCGGTCAGGCCTACGAATACCACAACGTCCAAGTTACGTGGGCGGGATCGACGATGGGCGCGACGTTCTTCACGCTCACCGGCATGCACGGATTTCACGTCTTCGTCGGCGTGATCTATCTCATCGTGCTCTACATTCAAGCCAATAGCGGCGTCTACACGGGTTCGAAATACTTCGGACTCACCGCCGGTACGCTGTATTGGCACTTCGTCGATGTCATCTGGGTCGCACTCTTCTACCTCTTCTACTTGATGTGAGAATCGAACGATGAATGCTGCGATAATCGAAAAAGGCATCGCGTTCGTACTCGCGATCGTCGTCGGGGGAACGACCTCGATGCAACTCGTGCGCGACTGGTCGACGACGGGTCTCGATAATCAGGTCACCAAAGGTTTGCTCGGACTCATGGCTTTCGGCTGCCTCTTGGTGCTGCTGGCGTGCGTCGGCGTTTTAGGGAACGGGTAACGCTCAACCATGTACGATCTCAAAGACGACCGCGGCGTACCGATCTCCGCCGGCATCCCGCCGATCGTCGTCGTCGCCGGCATCATCGGCCTGATCATGATCTTCATCGTCGGCTCGCTCGTCGTCGGCAGCAGTTCGGCGAATCACCGCTGGCCTGCGTCGACCACGCAAACCGAACCGCTCAATTCGTAAGCCGCGCGAGAGCGCGATAGCACGAGCCGCGCCCCGGATCAGGTGCGGGGGAGGTTCGCGCCCAAGCCGCCGAGGGCGGGCATCGATTCCGGGACGACGCCCGTCGAATGCCCGTCGATTCGGTGGATGCCGCCGAACCGGCTGAACTCGATGAGCGCGGGGCGCACGGCGTCGGCGATCGGGTGTTCGCCGAGCGTCGGCCACTCGGCGACCGCGCGGCGTTCCTCGTCGAGCACGGCGACGTAGCCGTTGCTGTCGGCTTCGGTGAAACGGTCGGGCCTGCGATAACGCACGTACCCGTCGACGATGAAGATGGGCGAGAATGTATGCATCAGTGCGCGCACGGGCCGCACGAGCACGCACACGAACCAGACGAAGAACGCGGCGGTCATCAAGGCGAAGATCGGAGCGATCACGACCGCGAGATCGCGCTGATGCTGCGTATCGTTAGGATCGTAGGGTTTGGGCCCGAAGAAGGCTAGGCCAATGGTCAACGCACCCAAGACGAGCATGCAAATGAGCGGCTCGATCGCGATCAGCAACCGTCCGAGCAGGCCTTGGATGACGACACGCCGCTCAGAGCGAGTCCACGGCCTGCGCACGAGCATGTCGTCACGTATATCAACGCGCCGGGGCATCACCGGCGGTTCGGCGTGGCTGGTGACGCTCCTAGGACTCTGGGGTGCGATGTCGACCCTAGCCGGCGCACACGAAGCGACGTTGCGCGGGCTCGTCCTCGGCACGACGCCGGGGGGGCACGCGATCGTTCGCCACGATGCGTATCTCGGCAAACCGGCCGGGATTACCACGTTCGCCGTCGTCCCCGCTGCGGAAGTGCGCGCGCTCGCGCCGGGTACGAAAATCGAGGCTCTTGCCGACACGGATGCATCGCCGCCGACGCTCGAAAACGTCAAGACGCTCGGCACGCAGAGCGTCACGGGCGCGCAGACGTCGAATGCCGATGCCGGCGCGCCGGCGTCGATTCTGCGCGAAGTGCATCACGTCTCGATCGGTGAGTTCTCGCCGTCGCCGCCGTTCGTGGATCAGAACGGCCATCCGTTCACGCTCAAAGACTTCGCCGGCGGCCCGGTCGTCATGGCGTTCGTCTATTCGCGTTGCCGCGATCCGCGCGAGTGCCCGATGACTACGGCAAAATTCGGTCAGCTGCAAGCGCGCTTCGCGGGGACCAAGGCGCACCTGGTGCTCGTGACGCTCGATCCGGCATACGATACACCCGCCGTGCTCGCGCGCTACGCGCGGGCGTTCGGCGCCGAGGCGTCGCGCTGGCGGTTCGCGACGGGCAACCCCGACACGGTGCTCGATTTCGCGGCGCAGTTCGACGTGACGGCGTTTCCCGACGAGCGCGTCGGGTTGATCCATCCCGAGCGTACGGTGATTCTCGATGGCTACGGCGCGGTTCGCGAACTGATCGACGAGAGTTCGTGGTCGCCGGACGAGATCGTCACCGCCGCCGAGAACGATCAGCGCATCGGCTCGAACCCCGTGGCGCGAATCAACCTCTGGCTTTCGGAACGCGCCGTCGCGATGTGCGGCAATGCGGTCGCCGGCTTTTCCGGCTTCGCGGATCTGCTCACGGTCCTCGGGATTGCCGCGTTTTTCGGCTTCTTGTTGTTCCGATTGGCGCGCGGAATCGCCCGAGGTGCGACCTAGGTCACTTTACCGTAGGACTAAGGGCCTACCTCGAAGGGACCCCAGACCGGTCTCGAACGTAAAGTTTACGTAAATAATAGGGCATGGTCTACCAGCGCTCGCGCGAAGCAATCGAAGGCGAACCCAAACCGTTGTCGATCGGTTGGGCGTTCGCGATCGCCGTCGCGTGCTGCGCGCTCGGGGTTCGCGCCACCGAAGCCTCGGGCGACACGCTCGGCTTCTCGCGCGTCGTGTGCTCCGCCATCGTGCTCGCCGCATTCTTCTATCTGCGGCGCTTCTCGCTCGTCAAAGGACTCGTCCTCGCGCTCTCGCTCGAGATCGTCTTCGGCGGCGCGCTGTTCGTCTTCGTCGACTACCCGTTCGTTCGCACGCACGCGCCCGAACTCGGTCGCGTGACGGTCATGACGCTCCAACGCTTCGAGCACCGCTCGGCGCACGCACCCGCAACGCTGGCGAAAGTCTAGCCGCTTTCCTTACGCGTCGTCGGCGGTACGTGCCGACGTGCGTTCGCGCGTGCGCGATGCCAGCGCTAGGGTGAGGATTGCGGCCGCGACGGCGACCGCCGCGAAGACGTCGTAGGCGAGCCGGTAACCGTCGACGTCGTCGATGCGTCCGCCGACGATGCCGCCCGCGAGCGAGCCGCCGAAAATCTGGCCGATGATGAGAAAGACGCTGAGCATGCCGACGCCGGTCGCGCGCGATTGCGCGGTCAGTTCGTTCGTGATGATGTAGCGCGTCGGCGCGCCGAGCAGTGCGCCGAAACCGACGCCCGCGATCGCGATGCCGGCGATCGCGACCCAGAGCGTGGTGAGCGTTGCGGCGAAGAGCGCGAGGCCAACCGCAGTCAGCGATGCGCCCGCGAGCAATACCGCGCGGCTGCCGAACCGGTCGAGGGCGTTGCCCGCGAGCGGAATGACCGCGACGAATGCGAACGCGCCGACGGCCGCGATGCCGCCCGCGGCGATCGGCGTGATGCGGTCCGCCGCGACGAGCGCTGCGGGAATGAAGAAGAGCGCGCCTTCGAGCAAGCCGATGAGGATCTCGAGCGCGTACGTGATCGCGAGTTGACGCGTCGCGAAGAGCTGCGGCGAGATCACGGGCGACTTTGCGGCGCGTTCGATCGGGACGAGTGCCGCGAACGCGGCCGCGGCGATCAGCAACGCAAACGCGGTGATCGCGTTGGAGAACGAGGCCGCGCGCGCGTCGAGCCGAGTGAGGCCGACCATGACGCCGAGCAGTCCGAGCGCGAGCACCGCGAGGCCCGCGACGTCGAGGGGTCCCCGCGCTTTGGCCGCCGCGACCGGTACGTATTTCTGTGCGAGCACGATGACGGCGATCGCGAGCGGTACGTTCGCGACGAAGATCCAGTGCCACGAGAAGAAATGCGTCAGCACGCCGCCGACGTTCGGGCCGACGATCGCCGCGAGACCCCAGATCGCCCCGAGCAGGCCGAGTGCGGAGCCGCGCCGTTCGAGGGGCACGCTGTCGCCGATCGCGGCGGCCGCGACCGGAAAGATGCCGCCCGCTCCAGCCGCTTGAATCGCGCGCGCGAGCAGAAAAACGCCGAAACTCGGCGCGACGATCGCGAGCACGCTGCCGGCCGCGAAGATCGCGACGCACCAAGAATACACGGCACGCCGGCCGACGGAATCGGCGAGCTTCGTCGCGACCGGGATGCTCGCGACGTTGGCAAAGAGGTACAGCGTAAAGGCCCATGCGACGTCGCGCGGTGCGATCGCGAAGCCGTGCGCGATCGCGGGTAGCGCGGGCGAGAGCACCCCGAGATCGAGGGCGCCGGCGAAAACGCCGAGCGCGAGCGTGAGCAGCAGCGGCAGATGCGAACGGTCGAAGCGGTGGCCGGCGATCGCCGCCTCCGTGGGAACGTGCGGCTCGGGCCGGGCCGCTGTCGCCTTCGCCACGCGTCAGCCGATGAGGCGGTCGGCGACCATCGCCGCGCACATCGCCGCTAAATAGAGCAGCGAGTATTTGAAGACGATGCGCGCGAGCGGTTTTGTGGGTCCGCCGCGCAGCATCTTCCACGCGTCCCACAGGAAGATGCCGCCGAGGATCGCGGCCGGGACGAAATACCAC
>CAZZUZ010000090.1:0-8983 GCA_964657315.1 Vulcanimicrobiota bacterium | reverse complement strand
CGGGCAGGCTGCGCGTGAACTGATCGATCGCGTCGGCGACGCGGTCCTGGGCCGCATAGATGCCGCCGAGGCGGTCGTGCGTTTCGGCATCGGCCGGCGCGAACTTCAAGACGTCCGAGTAGACGCGCTCGGCCGTGCGCAGATCGCCCGCGCGATAGTAGAGGTCGCCGAGGTATCGCGCCGGACCGAGTTCGCGCGGGTGCGCCGCGGCGTACATGCGCAGCGCCGCGATCGCTCCGGGCAAATCGCCTTTGGCGACGCTCTTGCGCGCACGATCGACGGCACCGGCCGGATCGCTCGCGAAGTCATCGCCGCTGAGGCGGTCGTTCTGATCGGCGTGAACGGTCTGCGCCGCGAGGCGTTGCGGCGCGTCGAGTTGCGCGCCCGTCAAACCGATGAGCGCTGCGACCAGAAACACGTGACGTGACGGGCGCATCGTCGCGCGATGATTCGCTAGAGGCTCGCGAGGCCCTCGCGGTGGCCGGCGGGCTGCCACCGAGGCGATCCGCATGCGACGAGCATCGGACCGCCAAGGAAGCGAGTACGCGTGTGCGACGTCACACGCGCGCATGGGTTCGTTACGCCGCAGCGTTATGGGTGGGTCATGTTGAGCGGCACGACGACGGCGTCGAATTCGTCCGACGTGACGTAGCCGAGGCCGAGCGCCGCCGCCTTGAGCGTGGAGCCGTCCTTGTGAGCCTTCTTCGCAATCTCGGCGGCCTTGTCGTAGCCGATTTTCGGCGTCAGCGCGGTGACGGTCATGAGCGACTGCGAGAGGTAGCTTTCGATCACCGCTTCATTCGCCTGGAGCCCTTCGATCGCGTGCATGCGGAACATCGTGCACGCGTCGCGCAGTAGCGTCGTCGAGTGCAAGAAATTGTAGATCATCACCGGGTTGAAGACGTTGAGTTCGAAGTTGCCCTGCGACGCGCCGAACGCGATCGCCGCGTCGTTGCCGTAGACCTGAACGACGACCATCGTCACGGCTTCGGACTGCGTGGGATTGACCTTACCCGGCATGATGGAGCTGCCCGGTTCGTTTTCCGGAAGGATGAGTTCGCCGATGCCCGCGCGCGGACCCGATGCGAGCCACCGGACGTCGTTGGCGATCTTCATGAGCGCGGCGCCGAGCTGCTTGAGCGCGCCCGATGCGAAGACGAAGTCGTCGTGCGACGCGAGTGCGGTGAACTTGTTGGGATGCGAGCGGAACGGCAGGTTCGTGAGTTCCGCGATCTTCTTCGCCGCGCGGTCGGCGAATTCGGGGTGGGCGTTGAGGCCCGTGCCGACGGCCGTGCCGCCGATTGCGAGATCGTAAATGTGATCCGTCGCTTCTTCGATCGCGACCATGGCGCGATCGAGTTGCGTCACGTATCCGGAAAAGACTTGCCCGAGCGTGATCGGCGTCGCGTCCTGAAGGTGCGTACGGCCGACCTTGACGATGTGCGCCCACTGTTTCGACTTGGCGTCGAGCGCGTCGCGCAGTTTCTTTACGGCGGGCAGCATGTCGACGACGGCTTCGGCCGCGGCCATGTGCATTGCGGTCGGGAACGTGTCGTTCGACGACTGCGACATGTTGACGTGATCGTTGGGATGGATCGGTTTTTTCGAACCCATCTCGCCGCCGGCCAGTTCGATCGCCCGGTTGGAGATGACTTCGTTGACGTTCATGTTCGTCTGCGTGCCCGAACCCGTTTGCCACACGCGCAACGGAAAGTGCTCGTAGAGCTTTCCGGCGACGACTTCGTCCGCGGCGCGAACGATCAGATCGGTCTTCTCCGCGTCGAGCTTGCCGAGATCTCTATTGACCAGCGCCGCCGCCTTCTTGAGCGTGGCCATAGCGCGCACCACTTGGCGCGGCATGACGTCGCGCGGCGAGCTTCCGTCGCCGATATCGAAATTGACCAGCGAACGGGCGGCTTGCGCACCGTAGTATTTGTCGGTCGGAACCTGGACCGCACCCATGGAATCGGTTTCGGTACGGGTCGGTACCGAAGAGCCGTTGGTCGTAAGCGTCGTTGATGACATAGCCCGCGTTCTTTGGCGATCGAGCGTCCCGGTGCCTAGTGGGTAAAGTCGCAAACGTGGGTGTTTCAACAGTGTTTTTCGCACCGCTCCTGGCCGCCGTCGTCGGTTCCGGCGGCGGCTACGCGGTGCCGGCCGGACCCGTTGCGTCGAGCATCTCCGAAGCCGACCGGCCCGTGGCCGATCGCGCTGCGGCCGCGCTCGCGTCGCTCGAGGACGGATCGCTCGACCCGGCGCTGTTGACGCCCGCATTCCGCGAACAGTTCTCGAAAGACGTCGTGGCGGCCGACGCGTCGTTCCTGCGCGGCCGCGGCGCTCCCAAGCAGATGTCGATCCTGCAGCGCGACGACCAGGGCACGCGAACGCGTTACACGTTCGTCGTAACCTTCAACGACAACAATTCGCTTTCGTACACGATCGGCATAAACAAGGCGTCGAATCTCATCGACGCCCTGTATTTCCGACCCTACAACACCCCGCAATAACGCGCCGCCCCGACTCGGGAGTTACATCGTGCCGACGGTCTTTCCGTATGCGGACTCGATGATGTCGGCGAACTTCTTCTCGACGACGCGGCGTTTGACTTTGAGGGTGGGCGAGAGTTCGCCGTCTTCGATCGTGAGGTCGCGCGGGAGCAGCGCGATCTTACGGACGGATTCGAAGCTCGCGAGATCGGACGATTTTTCGATGATCTCCTTGAGCATGAAATCCTTGACGTCGGCGCGCGCCGAGATCGCGGCGGTCGTCACGTCGGCGGGAATGCCGAACTCCTTGCGCACGAGGTCCCAGTTCGGACACACGAGCGCGACCGGGAACGGCCGGCCGTCGCCGATGACAAAACACTGTCCCACGTAGATCGAACGCTTGAGCGCGGACTCGACGCGGCCCGGCGCGACGTATTTGCCGGCCGAGGTCTTGATGAGCTCTTTCTTGCGATCGGTGATGAAGAGGAAGCCCTCGGCATCGAACTCGCCGATGTCGCCGGTCTTGAAGTACCCCTCGTCGTCGAACGGATGCTCCGATGGCAAATTGTAGTAGCCCTTCATCACGCTCGGACCCTTGACCAGAATCTCGCCGTCCGAGGCGAGCTTGACGTCGAGACCGGGCAGCACCTGACCGACCGACCCATAGCGAATATTGCTTAGCCGGTTGGCGCTGACGACGGGCGACGTTTCGGTGAGGCCGTAGCCTTCGCAGATCGGCACGCCGAAGGACGCGAACGTGAGCGCGATGTCGCGATGCAGCGGCGCGCTGCCGCTGGAGAAAAAGTCGACGCGATCCAAACCGATCGTTCCGCGGATCTTCGAGAGCACGAGTTTGTGCGCGACGGCGTGCTGCAGCGAGAGCGGCGCGCCGGCACGTTTGCCGTTCTGCGTCGCGATCGCGTACTCGCGTCCGACCGCGAGCGCCCAAGGCACGAGTTTCGCCTTGAGGCCGCCCTCTGCTCGCGATTTGCCGACGATGCCCGCGAGGACGCGCTCGAAGATGCGCGGCACGAGCGCCATCACTTTCGGACGCGCCGACTTGAGGTCTTCGAGCAAGAAGTCCGGCGTAGTCACGAAGATGTCGGCCGCGGCGTAGAGGCAGCAGAGCAGATCGGTGTGTTCGTAAATGTGCGCGTACGGCAGCACCGTCATCACGGGATCGCCGGCGTTGATGACGCCGTCGAGGACGAAATTCGATGCGGTCGTCGCGTTGAACACGAGGTTGCGGTGCGTGAGCATCACGCCCTTCGGATTGCCCGTCGTGCCGGACGTATAGATGAGGACGGCCAGATCGTCTTCGTCCGCGGGATGGACGAAGGCCTCGGCCTCGCCGCCCGCGGCCGCACCGGCCGCTTCGAGCGCCGCTAGCGAGTCGGGTCCGGTGCCGCGCAGGCTCACGGTGCGCGGAATGTTGGGACACGACGCCTTGAGGCGTTCGCCGTCCTTCTCGGTCTCCACGAACACGAGCTTGGCTTGACTATCTTTGAAGATGTAGTCGACCTGATCGAACGCGATCGTCGAGAACACGGGGACCATCACGCAGTTCGCAAAGTGGATGCCGAAATCGGCGGCGAGCCAGTCGACGCAATTATTGGCCACGATGGCGATGCGGTCGCCCGAACCGATGCCGAGCCCCGCGAGCGCTCGCGCGATGTTGGTCGCGCGCTCGTGCATGCGCGTCGAAGAGGTATACGCCCACTGCGGGGCACCCAATCGCTCGGCGAAAGCTTGCTCGCGCGGGGTACGAAGCGCGTCGGAGATGAATTGCGATAGCGTCGGCATCAAGGCCCTCTTGGCAACTAGGTAGACCGTCGCTACGGTTCTGCGAAAAAATTTCCCTATCGTGGGAACTGATTTGAAAGAACATGCGCGCCGATGCAAAAGACATCCGGCAATGCCTCTTCCCTCAGAGGTGGACCGCTCTTTCCTTATATTTCAAGGGGTTTTATGGATTCTCGGCTCGCAAGAATAGCGCGGCTCGGCGCCTTTGCCGTTGCTGCGTTTGCGGTAGCGTACGTTCCGCGTCCCGCACCAGCGCAAAGTCTCGGCGACTTCGCAGAAAATGGCGGCGCCGCGTCCGTCGCCAACGGCAACGTGCTGCGTCAGGAACTGCGTTCGCGCAAAGCCGAACGCGATGCGGAAAAAGAAAAAGCACGTCATCAGGCGCTGTCGGGCGACGTCGCCGCGGCTCCCGCCTCGGGTGCGTCGTCGACCGACGGCACGAGCCTCATCCCAGAGAGCCTCGAGACGCCGAAGCCGGGCTTCCTCCATCCGAATTCGCCGGGCATTCAGTTCACGGCCGACGTGTCGTCATCGTATGCCGACGGTAAGATCGGCTATCCGCAGAACAACCTCCCGGGCGGCATCGATATCGCGGCCTACATCGCGCCGCTCAAGTACGCGCGCATCTTCGCGGGCTACTATGAGGAGAGCTTCTATCCGATCGGGTTCGACGAAGGCATGGTTCCGACGTACGTTCAGAACTCGGCCGCCGGCTTCAGCGCTCCCGGAACCGCGGGCCGCAGTTATTGCGGCGCGTTCGGTCCGTCGAAGGCGAATCTCGTCGGCGTCCTTCCGAACTGCAATACCGATCTCGCGAACGTTCAGAAAGGCAGCAACCTGCACTTTCAGAACGACGCGTCGACCCGCCAGCGCGTCCTGATCTTCAGCGAGCAGAACATTTTCTGGGTCGGCCTCTTCGGGATGTTCAAGGGCGGCTACTTACCCATCGTCATCTCGCCGACGTACGCGACGTCGCGCACCGACGTTGCGGGCAACACCGACGTCTATCCGTCGTACAATCCCACCACGCAGACGTACAAGTTCGTGCATCTGCGCTCGAACGAGATCAAACAGATCTTGCTCTCGCTCCCGTTCGCCGACTCCGACAAACTCTTCGGCGTCTATACCATCGGGCCGCAATGGAACGTCAACAACAACGGCAACAACACGAGCAATTCGCCGCAGCTCTTCCAAGTGATGGATCTGCGCTACTTCGCGAGCAACACCGCGACGCTCTACGTTCAGCCCGGCGTGCTGCAGAGCTACTATCCGGTCGACTTCTATCCGCAACGCGTGTTCAACATCGTGACCGGCTTCCAGCAAAAGGTCGGCGGTCCGAAGTCTCCGCTCTTCGTGCAGGCGGTCATGCAGACCGGCGCCCCGAGCAATCCGCCCGGCGGACACTCGGGACGTCTGGGCGTCGTAGACGTCACCTGCGTCAAAGACTTCCCGGCGTGTATTCAAAACCCGGATCCGAAGACGAACGTCGCCGTCAATTACGGTGGCTTCCGCGCCACCACGTTCCAACTCCAGGTCGGGATCGGTTCGCCCTCGGTCATCCCGCTGTAACGACGTGAAGGAACGGGGGCCGAGAGGCTCCCGTTTTTGTTTCGCGACGACAACAAACGTGACCGCGTCACAATCGCGAAAAATATTTCCTAAACGGCCCGCTTACCGAAAGGTAGAGCGGGCTGTTTGCACATATATGTAAGCACCTTTTACTTTTGGAGTATCGATGCTAGAAACAGAGGCTCGCCCGGCCGGGCTTGCGCACGGGGAAACTCGTGACGGTATTCGCGTCATCACGATCGACAATCCGCCGGTCAACGCGCTCTCCTTCAAAACGTCCGCGGCTCTCGTCACCGAGATCGAAGCGGCCGATGCAGACCCCGCGATCAAAGCGATCGTCATTACGGGTGCGAACGGCTTTTTCTGCGGCGGTGCCGACATCAACGATTTCCTCGGCGGCGTTCCGGGCCCCGAGACGAAGACCGCGCGCGACGTCGTGGCGGCCCTCGAGAAGAGCAACAAGACGCTCGTAGCCGCGATCGACGGCCCCGCCCTCGGCGGCGGCCTCGAGACCGCGCTCGCATGCGACTTCCGCATCGCGACCGGCAAGTCGAAAGTCGGCCTGCCCGAGATTCTGCTCGGCATCATCCCGGGCGCCGGCGGCACGCAGCGCCTGCCGCGTCTGCTCGCTACGAAGAACCCGCTCAACTACGGCGGCATACAGATGGCGCTGCAGTTCATGCTGCAGGGCAAGCCCAAAGACGCCATCCCGGCCAAAGGCATGGGCATCCTCGATGAGATCGTCGACGGCGACGTCGTCGCCCGCGCGGTCGAACTCGCGAAGGAAAAGGCCGGCACGAAGCTGCGCATCAGCCAGTACAAGATTCTCGTTCCGCCGCCGCTCGTCGCGATCGCGCACGGCATGTGCCCGCCCGAAGACAAAGGCGGCTACGCAGCGCACAAGCTCATCGACGCGATGGAAGCGTCGTCGGATCTCGACTACAAATTCGGTATCGCGCGCGAAGCGCGTCTCTTCGACGAACTCGTGCGCAGCGCTCCGGCCGCGGCGGCGATGCACATCTTCTTCGCCGAGCGCGAACTCGGCAAGGTTCCGGGCATCTCGGCCGACGTGAAGCCGAAAGAGATCGCCTCGGCCGCCGTGCTCGGTGCCGGCACGATGGGCACCGGCATCGCGATGGTCTTCGCAAGCGCCGGCATCCCGGTCAAGGTCATCGACGTCAACGCCGAAGCGGTCGAACGCGGGAAGAAGAACGTCGCCGATACGTACGCATCGCAGGTCAAGAAGGGCCGCATGAAGGCCGAGAAGGCCGAAGCGCTCACCAACTCCGTGACCTTCGTGACCGATTACAACGACATCAAAGACGTCGACCTCGTCGTCGAAGCCGTGTTCGAATCGATGGCCGTGAAGAAAGAAGTCTTCGCGAAGCTCGATGCGGTGGTCAAGAAAGACGCGATCCTCGCGTCCAACACCTCGACCCTCGACATCGCGGAAATCGCGAGCTCGACCTCGCGTCCGGACAAGGTTCTGGGCCTGCACTTCTTCGCTCCGGCGAACATCATGCAGCTGCTCGAAGTCGTCCGCGCCAAGGACACGTCGGACGAAACCGTCATCACCGGCATGGCGCTCGCGAAGAAGCTGAAAAAGAAGGGCGTGCTCTCGGGCAACGCGTTTGGCTTCATCGGAAACCGCATGCTCTTCGACTACATTCGCGAAGCGACGTTCCTTCTCGAAGAAGGCGCGACGCCGAAGCAAGTCGACGACGCGATCAAGAATTTCGGCTTCCCGATGGGACCGTTCGCGATGAGCGATCTCTCCGGCATCGACGTCTTTTACAAGATCAGCCAGGAAGCGCCCAAACAGGAATATCGCTCGTCGGAGATCGCGCATCGTCTCTACGAAGCGGGCCGCTACGGCCAGAAGACGGGCTCGGGCTTCTTCAAATATGCCGAGACCGACAAGCGCAAGCCGATCGAAGATCCCGAAGCCATCGCGATCATCGATAAGGAACGCGAACGCATCGGCGTCAAGGCGCGCACGATTACCGATGAAGAGATCATCGACCGCTGCCTCTTCGCGCTCGTCAATCAGGGTGCGGAACTGCTCGGCACGAGCGTCGCACTCCGCCCCGGCGACGAAGACATCGCCTGGATCTTCGGCTACGGCTTCCCGTGGTTCGAAGGCGGCCCGATGCATTGGGCCGACACCGTCGGCGTCAAGAAGATCTACGATCAGATCGTGGCGTGGCAGAAGGAACTCGGAAACCACTGGCAGCCCGCGCCCCGTCTCAAAGAAATAGCGGAGAAGAACGGTTCGTTCGGATTCCGCCCCACCATTGGAGCAACGAACTAATCATGGCAACTAATGAAGCAGTCATCGTCGCCGGCGCCCGCACGCCGATCGGCAAGGCGTTTCGCGGCGCGTTCAACATGACGCACGGCGCGACGATGGGCGGACACGTCATCCGACACGCCGTCGAACGCTCGGGCGTCGACGTGAACGACATCGAAGACGCCGTCATCGGCGTCGGCATGCCCGAAGGCGCGACGGGGCACAACCTCGCGCGTAACGCGGCGGTCCGCGCGGGCCTGCCGATCACGGTCGCGGGCACGACGATGACGCGTTATTGCGCGTCGGGTCTGCAGGCGATTTCGACCGCGGCACACCGCATCATCGCGGACGGCGCGCCGGCCATGGTTGCGGGCGGCGTCGAATCGATCTCGTGCGTTCAGGCCGAGATGAACATGCACATGATCCGCGATCCGAACCTGATCGCGGCGAAGCCCGAGATCTACTGGAACATGCTGCAGACGGCCGAGCAGGTCGCGAAGCGCTACAACATCTCGCGCGAGGCGCAGGACGAGTACGGCGTCGAGAGCCAGCGTCGTGCAGCCGCGTCGCGCGAGCTGGGCCGGTTCAAGGAAGAGATCGTGCCGATGACGACCGTCATGGGCGTCGCGGACAAGGCCACCGGAATGCTCGGCACGAAGGAAGTGACGATCAGCGAGGACGAGGGCATCCGCGCCGACACGACCTACGAAGGCGTCGCCAAGATCAAGTCGGCGATGCCGGGCGGCGTGATCGCGGCCGGCAACGCGAGCCAGTTCTCGGACGGCGGCTCGGCGGCGGTCGTGATGAACGCGAAGACGGCCGAGCAGAAGGGCCT
>CAZZUZ010000089.1:0-9122 GCA_964657315.1 Vulcanimicrobiota bacterium | reverse complement strand
AATCCTTTCCGCCGAAACGATAGCCGTCGCTGACGAAGAGCAATTTCGGTTCGATCTGCGCGAAGCGATCGATGACCGTCTTCGCTCCGAACTCGGGAGCCGCGGACGCCCAGACGGCACCGATCGCCGTGGTCGCGAGCATGGCGACGAGCGTCTCGAAGATGTTCGGCATGTACGCGACGATGCGATCGCCAGGCACGACGCCGAGCGTTCGCAAATTGCTCGCCATCGTCCGCACGGCATCGCCGAGTTCGCGCCACGTCGCTTTCGCGAGTGGTCGCAGTTCGGACGAGTGCACGACGGCGACGTCGAGCGGCGCGACCTCTTCGTGGCGTAGCATGTGCTCGGCGTAATTGACGCGAGAACCCGCGAACCAGCGCGCGCCCGGCATGGCGCGCGTGTCGACAACGCGCTCGTAAGGCGAGTCGGAACGGATCTCGAAAAAGTCCCAGATCGCGCCCCAAAAGCCGTCGAGATCCTCGATCGACCAGCGCCGCAGCGCCTCGTAATCGGCGAACCGGCGGCCGCGCTCGGCGAGCCAGCGGTTGAACCGCGTCGCCGTCGTCGATTCCACGAAAGCGGCGTCCGGAGTCCACAGGAGCTCGCCTTCGCGCACGTGCGTCTTCATGCGACGTGCTTCGAGGTGCTCGCGGACATCCTTCGCTCTCACGCATCCACCGAGCGCCACAAGTGCCTGCGTTCGTTCGTATACGCAAACGGTATGAAGAATCAAACCGCCCTAGGCGGCACTTTCACGTTTCTCAACAGCTCGAAGCCCGTACATCGCATGGGATACGGCGCAATGCAACTCGCAGGCCCGGGCGTTTACGGTCCGCCTGAAGACGTCGACGCGGCGCACGCCGTTTTGCGTGAAGCGATCGCTTTGGGTATCGATCACATCGATACGAGCGACTTCTACGGTCCGCACGTCACCAACCGCATCATCAAAGAGGCGTTGCATCCGTACGCGGACGACCTCACCATCGTCACGAAAGTCGGCGCGCGTCGTGAGGCCGACAAATCGTGGCCGCACGCGCTCTCTCGCCCAGAGCTCATCGACGCGATTCACGATAATCTCCGTAACCTCGGTCTCGACGTTCTCGACGTCGTCAACCTCCGCGTCGGCGGCATCATGGTCCCGACGGACGGTTCGATCGAAGAGCCGCTCACCGTCCTCGCCGAACTCAAAGCGCAAGGATTGATCCGGCAGCTCGGGCTCAGCAACGTCACGCCCGAGCAATACGCACAGGGTCGAACGATCGCCGAGATCGTCTGCGTACAGAATTACTATAACGTCGCACATCGCACGGACGACGCGTTTATCGACCAGCTCGCGCACGACGGTGTAGCATACGTACCGTTCTTTCCGCTCGGCGGCTTTACGCCGTTGCAATCGTCGACGATCGACGCGTGCGCGGAGGAATTGAACGCGACGCCGATGCAAGTCGCCCTCGCATGGCTGCTGCGACGGTCGCCGAACGTGTTGCTCATTCCCGGAACGTCTTCGGTGACGCATTTACGAGAGAACGTGCGAGCGGCGGACCTCACGCTATCCAAAGAAACTTTAGCCTCCCTCGACGCTATCGGGATTAACCGTAACCGGCCAACGAGTCGAGCGTAGGCCGTTTGTCGCGACGCCGGTCTGGAGCGACGGCAGCCGTCTCGTCGATATCGGCTTGGGATGCGTAAAGCGTTCGTGCCGATATGAAGACCCGCGGCGCTGCGCGAGGCCGTCTCTATCTGCATGGAAATGGGTCAGCCCATGCTCATCTGGTGGGGTGACGAGGCGATTGAGATATTGGACCACGCGTACATCGTGACGCACGTCCCAGGTCGACCTCCGGCTGGAGCGGCTCGCGTCGCGGGCCGATAATGACAAAGATGTTCAAGTTTCGTGCTCGCACGCTACTCGCTTGTACGCTCGTCGTTTTCTCGATCGCGCCGCGGCCGTCGCTCGCCGTCACGACCGCGTATGCGCACGTGCATTCACAGGGCACCGCGCAAGCACCGATGGATCGTTATTTCGGACGTCTCGCAATGAGCCCCCTTGGCGTCATCAACGCGATCGCGCTCGCATCGCAACGTGCGGACGCGCGTTGCCTCGATACGAAGCACCTCACGAAGTCGCTCGCGTTCGTCGAAGACTCCGTCCGAGATTGGGAAATGAAATTTCCGAAGGACCCTTGGCTGCCGAAGACGTGGCTTTCGATCAAGCACGTCTATCGCAAATGCGCCGACGCCCGTTGCCGCAAGAATGAAAAGCGTCTCGGGACGTGGCTGCTCCTGCATTATCCGCAAAGCAACGAAGCGCGCGATGTCATCCGGGAAGCGAACGTTTACGGCACGAGCGGCCCGACGGCGATTGCAGTAGAACTCACTCCGGTATCGCCTATGCCGGCGAACGGCATCGCGCCGTATTGAGCGGACGTCGCCGTATAGAATTCGTACGGTATCGAATTTTCATACGAATTGCCGCCGGCGAAGAGATCGCTCGTCCCATCGAAGGCGAGCGCCGAAGCATTTACGGTTTGAACGCTGGCCGAGCTGTACGTCGCAGAGTTTCCAAATAGATTCAGCACGCGCGACGCATTCGGGTTCGAGCCGTCGAGCTGGGACGGAAGAAACTCAAAATACGTTCCATCGAAGGTTCCCCAGAGATCGCCCGCCGCATCGAAGGCCAGATCGTCCGTAACCGAGATAAGCGTTTGGCCGGCGCGGTACGCTCCCGGTTCGTTGAGCGATGCGATCGGATTCGCCGTCCCGGATCCGGCGAGTGACGCCTTCGCGTATTCGAAGATTGCGGGCGTCGCAGCGCCGTCGCCGAAAATCGTGCCGGCGATCAGCCACAGGTTTCCGGAGCGATCGAACGCGAGCCGCCGCGGGTCTTGCGCCGACGGGCCGAGCGTCACGTTCAGCGTGATTGCGGCCGTTTGCGCCCCGCCGGCGAGCAACTGCGAAGCGGAGAATTCATATAAGGTGTCGGCGTCGTTCGCTTCGGTCCAAAGGTTACCCGATGCATCGAACGCGATTCCCGCACCGGGTTCGAACGACGTCGTCAGCGTCGTCACGGGCGTTGGAGACGGCGCCGTTTTTAGCGCGCGTAGTTGCGCGGCCGAATACTCGGCTATCGTCGAATCCTCGACATCGTCGATCCACAGATTACCGCTCGCATCAAATGCGAGATCCGATGCGGTGACGTCCAGGGTCTCGAGGGGCGTTTGCGACGCCCCGCTTTTCAGTTGCGCGATGGAATACTCGTCGATGTTCGACGTCGTCTGCGCGGGTCCGAGTGTGAGCCACACCGCTTGCGCCGTTGCCGACGTCGACGCGACCGGTGAAGGCGACGGGCTTGCGGAGGCCGACGGGGACGCGGACGCGCTCGCCAACGGAGATGGACTCGCGGACGGCCCGGGCATCGCAGAATGCGTGACAGACGGAATCGGTGCCAGCACGCTCGAGCCGCTCCCGCACGCAACGACGGCGAGCGAGATACTCAGTACGAACATCAAGCGCAATGCGCAATCGCGAACTTTCAACGATATGGCCTTTCGAAACGATGGTCGCTCGATCGTACCAAATGGCGCGGATCTCGCGTATGGGGGGCTGCCCTACCTCATGCATCGCGGCGCGGGCGACGTAGCGTAAACGTTTCGAACGGTGCGAGTTCTCCACCGTTTCCCACGACGTCGTAATACGTGACGGCGATCGTGGTATCGCCGCCCGGTCGCGTTCCCGGATCGAGACGGAAAGCCGCGAAGCCGTAGGCGTGCGCGGCGTTGCGTACGGCCGCCCACGGCGCGTCTTCCTTCACGTACACCGGCGCACGCTTGCCCGTCGCCGGATCCTTATCGCCGACCGCCGTGATTACGCGACACGCCGGCGGATCGAAGAACAACCCGTGCGACGGCGCTGACGTTCCGCCGCCGCCGATGATCATGTGTACCGTGCCCTTGGTCGTATCGATCACATCCGTGGCCCTACTTACCGGGATCGGCGTGAGCGTGGCGTTAGACTGCTGCCCGCGAATCGGATGCGAGCGCTCGTAGTGATGCTCGTGGCCGCACACGACGAGGTCGACGCCGTACGTGTCGAAGAGCGGCAACCATTCCTCGCGGATCGCGAGATCCGCGCCGTTGAACTTATCGACGCTCGAGATCGCGACTTGATGCATGCACACGACGAGCCAGTCGATGCTGCGGTCGCCACGGGCGGCGGCGAGTTCGCGTTCGAGCCACGCTTTCTGTGCGCCCTGCGAATACCCGCGTACGTACGAATTGCCGCCGTCTTGATAGACGATGTCGTCGTTGGCGATGCTGACGACGCGCACCGATCCGGCGGTGAACGAATACCAGAGCCCGCGCGTCACGTCGGTTTGGCCGCCCGCTGCCGGCAGCGAGAAAAAGGTCTGATACGCGGCGTAGCCGATCGGACCGTTTCCGAGTTCGTTCTCGTGATTTCCCGGCGACGGCATCCACGGACGGTTGCGCGCGCTACGGCTGTTGTTCGACCAGAAATCCCACCACGTGCGCACGCGATCTTCCGAGAGATTCGCATAGCAGAGATCGCCGTTGAACAGATGAAAGAGCGGCCGCATCGCTTCCACGCCGAGCGTCGTGTCGGCGCCGGCCGGTCCGCCGAGGTTGTCGTTGATGAACGGCGGATTCGCGATCGTGACGCCGGCCGGCGGAACGTAGCGTTTGCCGAGCGTCGGCGTGCCCTGATCGCCGAAACTCGTGAACGTAAAGGCCGCGCGGCCTTGCGGCGCGGTGCGGAACGTTCCGAACTCGGGCGCCGCGCCTTCGTGCATCGCGGCATACAGGTAGGTCGAATCCGGCTGTAGCCCGTCGAGCGTCGCGTGATGGACGTACACGACTTTGCCGGATTTTGCATCGGTGTAACTGCGGGCTTCCGCGTCGACGGTGCGCTCGAACATTCCGTTCATCCGGCCGAGGATTACGCGCGCATCGCGCACGGGCAACAGCGTATGCCAAGAAACGGTCATCGCCGTCGCGGCGCTCGCGCCGAACTGCAAGTGCAAACCGTGGACCGGCGGTGCGGCGAGCGGATGCGACGACGTGCGGATATCGATCGCCTCCGCTTTCGCAGTCGCACCGAACATCGACGCGACTGCGGCGATGCCGGCCGCGGCGAGCAATTTGCGACGGCTCAATTCCACGTCGAATCCGTGTTCGGAATCACTCATTGCACCCGCCCCTTGCGCCGGCGGTACGGCATCCCCTGGCGCGGCGAAATGGCCGCCGCTTGCGACGTCGAAAACGCGCACCGCATGAACGATGAGGCTCGCTCGACACCCAGCTACCTCTCATTGCCCGCGTCGACCGGACGCGTCGCGCCGGACGTGCAGTACGACGGCGCCCACGCGGACGTCGTGCGGCCGAGCGCCGCGGGAAAGCCGGAATTTCCGGCTTCGACCGAAGTAATCTACGTCAACGGCATCAACACGACGTTCGCTACCGAACACGCCCAAGCACAGCAGTATGCCGAGATGATCCACGGCGACGTGCGTCTGATCCATGCCGCGACGGCGGGACTCGACCACGATTTGGAAACGTGCGCCTACGAGAAGTTCGGCTTTGCGAACAATCCGCCCGAGCGCGCCGTCGTCGACACGGTTCTCGCGCACGTACACGCCAAGGCTGTCGAGGGCGACGTTCATTTCGCGGCACACAGCCGCGGCGCGCTCATCGTGCAACGCGGGTTGGAGATGGTCGAGCAGCGTCTGAACGCCGAGCATTACTCGCAAGGTCAAATTCGCGACGTACTCTCGCACGTCTCCGTCGAAACGTTCGGCGGCGCGTCGGTCGGCATGCCGCCCGGCGTACGCTGCGTGAACTACGTGAGTCCCGAAGACAGCGTCGCGAACGTCTTCGGCCTCGGGAAGCCGAGCGCGCGAGACGAGATCGAACTCGCGGCGGCCGGTGCCTCGATCGGCTCGGTCGGCGTCGCGCTCGAAGCGAAGATCTACGCCGATCACGAAGGCGCGCGGCCGAACGGTCCGGTCGTCACGATTCCGATGGCTTCCGAGGCCAAACCCGAAGGACAGATCGCGGAACTGCTCGCCAATCATGCCGTCGAGCACTACTTCGGCAGTCGCCAGCCGTTCGAACTCACCTACGATCGGTGGCACGACGTGCGCGTGCAGGACGCGGTGAGTAAGGCCGGTGCGCAGACGCGCGTAACGCCGGTCGCCTCGGTCGAGCCGTGGGACGGGAAGTCCGCGACGGGTTCGTTCGTCGCGCTCGCCGACGGCGACGTCGCGATGCACGCCGGCCGTGGCAAATACTTCACATTCGACGTTACGAACGATCTGCACGGCGCAGAGCCCCCTACGGGGCGCCCCGTCACGGTAACGCGCGACGGCGACGTTCGCGAAGACGACGCCCGAAGCGCATCGCTCACCAGATGAAGACGGGCGCTGCGATTGCCGCCGCGGCAATCGCGCTGGTTGCGTCGTGTGCCACCTCCATCGGTCCCAAGGGTTCGCCGCCTTCGCATCCGGAGCTCCGCATCGCCGCACTCTTGCAGCGGGATCTGCCGCTCCACGTTCGCGCGAGGGACCTGATGACCGACTCGCGTTTGCGTCGCGCGCTCGTCGAAGCGGGCGCGATCCGGGGCAATCACTACACCGCGGCGGGACTCGCCGCCAGCCGCGCCTGCCCGTACGGCCTCACCGACACAGGCGCGCGCTGTTTCACCATCGCGCGACGCAAACTGCTCAAGCTCGCGGCATACCGCGTTCGACGCACCGAGGTCGACAGCAACGGCGCGTTCGTCTTCGAATTCACGTTCCGCGCTCTACCGATTTCGACTATCGGCAAGCGCCTCGCCGCCGCGCGCGCACTTCAGTGCGCCGATGCGAACGGCAAAGCGCGAGACTGGTCCGGGTCGGCGACGCTCGCGTACGGGAGTTACTCCGCGTCATTTCCGGAAAACGGAACGTCGGACGATCTCGTTGCGAACTGCCCGGTCGACGCGTCGGCCGATCCGGAAGCGCTGATCTTCGCTTAAGTCGTCACTGCCGACGCGAGCCGGCGCAGCTGCTGGAAGCCGTCGCGCAATACCTCGACGAGTACGCGGCCGGGCGGCCCGCCGAACCTTCGCGAAGGCGGCGACGAGGGCTTCGTGCCGATCGCGATCGGGGACGCGGAGCGGATTCCGGCGTGTATCTGCGGTCGCGGCCGCGCACGTCGATTGGTTCTCACGGTCCGACGTACTTCCCGGACCGGTCCGACCCGGAGACCGCGCGCGCCGGAACGAACGCCGCGACGATGCAACGAGCGCGCTTCGCGACACTGCTCGCCGCTTCGGTTACGGCGCTACCGTTCGCCGGCTGCACGCGTGACGACGACTCGCAACCCGCGGGCGAAGCGTCGTCGTTTACGCAAGCGCTCGCGGAGGTCGCAGGGGTCGTCGCAGCCGACACGGCCGATGCGTCCGTGTCGGTGCCGGGCCGCACGCGGTTCTTCGGCCACGGCCGCAAGACGGCACGCGCGGTGCTGATATTTCATGGCTTTACCAATTGTCCGCAACAGTTCGACGAGTTCGCGCGACGCCTGCACGCGCGCGGCTGCAACGTCTACGTGCCGCGAATCCCGCATCACGGCAAGAAGAATCGGCTGACGACGGATCTCGCGAACCAGCGCGTGGACGAGCTCGTGGCGTTCGCCGACCGATCCTATGCGATCGCGCGCGAACTCGGCGACGAGCTGAGCGTCGTCGGCCTGTCGCTCGGGGGTACGCTCTCGACCTATCTCGCGCAAACGAAGCCCGTCGACGTCGTCGTTCCCGTCGCGCCGTTTCTCCAGCCGTTCGGGTATTCGCGGCGCAAGGGCGATGCCGTGATGCGCGTCGCGCAAGCGCTGCCCGACGCATACTGGTGGTGGGACATCCGTTTGCTCGAAGGCACGAAACCCGACTATGCCTATCCCGGATATCCGAGCCACGCGCTCGCGCAGATCGTCTTTCTCGGCGATACGGTCTTTGCGGCTGCAGCCAATGCGAAGCCGCTCGCGCGCCGCTGCGTGATGGTCTCCAATGCCGGCGACAACGGAATCGACAACGCCGTTTCACGCGAACTCCTCGGGTCGTGGCAGCGCAGCGGCGCGGCCTACGAAGGCTTCACGTTTAGCGATCTCGGGCCGCCGCGTCACGACATCATCGACCCGACGACGTTTTCCGCCGCACGAACGCTCGTCTATCCGAAACTCGAACGGCTCGCCATGGGAAGTTGACGCCGGTTACGGAAGCTCGACGCGCTGCATCTCGATCGCGCCGACGAGCATGCGCTGCGGCCGGCCCTCGAAGACGTGATCGAAACGCACGACGTCTTTACCGGCAACGAACGATCCGTCGCCGCGATCGACGAGTGGGAGGACGCCGTCGAAGGTCAACCGGCCGTGTACGAGCACGACGCGCGTGACGCCCTGCGTCATGAACGCTTCGTTTTCGTAGCGGCCCGTCAACGCGTCGTATGCCGGCGGATACGTTCGCGGCGCCTCGCGATGGCGCGAGCCGTCGAATTCGGTCGAGCCCCAGGTAACGTCGGTGACGTCGTGCGCCGCATTGCGATGGAACGCGAGCAGAAAACGTGCGAAGCGCGGATCGTCGGTCCAGAACATATCGTCGTCGCGACGGAACATGCCGAAGGTTAGCGTTCCATCGCGCAGCGAAATTCCGGAACCCGCCACGGCGAACGAAATCGGCGCGCCGTCGTGCGGCGTGAACGTTCCGGCGTAATCGCCGGCATTCGCGATCGCGCGCGCGTCCGGCGGCCGGGGAGCCGGAGGCAGCGCCTCGCCGAGCGACTGCGCGCGCAGCACGGATACCGCGTAACGCACGATCGCGCACGGATGCAGCGGTGCCTCCACCAAATTCGACATCGCCGTCACGCCGAAGCCGCGCGTGAGGTTCATCTCCATGCACGCCGTGTAGCCCGAGATGCCGCCCGTGTGTTCGATCACGCGGTCACCGCCAACAGTTCCCGTCCGAACTTCGTGACGGCGCCGAACCCGTGCTCGATGAGGCCAACGTCGGCGAGCATTCGCATTCCTTGCCGCAATCGGGGGTTCGTGAACGTCGGCTGGATCTCGCCACAACTCACG
>CAZZUZ010000088.1:0-9147 GCA_964657315.1 Vulcanimicrobiota bacterium | reverse complement strand
GGGTCATAGGTGATGCCGTGGCCGGGCGTGACGCCGTAGCGATAGATGTGGTGCAAACCGAACGCGGCGCGATCGATGACCGCCGGCAGACTGCCGTAGGAGTCCAGGCGGCCGGCACCGAAGCCCGGGGTGGGGTAGAAACGCAGCAGCAGCCAGTACCCAGCGAGCAGCCCCAAGGCCGCGGCGCCGATCACGATCTCGCGCCGCCGCCCCCGGCTGCCGGCCTCGGGTCCGGGCAGCGCCAGGAACAACAGCGCGCGATCGCGCGCCATCCATTCGTCGTCGTCGAGCGATTGCGAGTTGAAGAACAGCGGCGTCCCCGCGATGCCTTCGTCGAGCGTCGTCCAAGCGGCGCCGATGAGTTCGGATACCGGCGTGCTGACGATGAAGACCTGGCGTCCGTCGGCCTTCGCACGCTCGACCTTCGCCTTGAGCGCGGGCAGCGTGCCGGCGATCGTGACTTCGTTCTCCGAGAGTTCCGAACACGTCACGTTTTGCAGGTACGGCACGGAATCGGTGTAGTTGATGACGGCGACCGCCGGCATCACGTGACAACCGACGGGACCGTCGAGGACGACGTTGCCGTCGCGCAGACTGGCAAAGACTTGCATGGCGCCCGTATCGCCGCCCGCGTGGTCGAGATCGGTGACGCGCTTGCGAATCGGCGTATTGACGACGTCGCTGCGCAGTTCTTGCTTGAGCGCCACGCTATGATGTCGTTTGCGGAGCGAAAGCGTCGGCCGCGATCAGGTGTTCCGTAAGATCGATCTTCGGAGCCCACGACGTGTAGGTGCGCTGCGGCGTGCCCGTCTCGCTGAAGAAGCTCGCGATCTTGTGATAGCGCGCTTTCGAACGGTACGTCGAGGTCACGAGCGAGAGAATGTCGCTCGCACCCTCGGCGAACATGAGCGAGCGCGTCGCCATGGCGTTGGTGTAGTAGATCGACGGGATGCCGAGTTCTTTCGCGTGCGCGCATAGCGGCGTCGTACCGATCACGCAGTCGTACGGATGGTCTTCGAGCGCACCGATTTCGTCGTCGAAATTCGCGCCGTAGAGCACGGTGCAGCCGCGTTCGCGCAGCCACGCTTCTTCTTCGCGCGCGAGCGGATTGGTATTGACCGAAGTCGAGAGATACGGCACTTTCGCGCCGGCTTCGAGCAGGAGCCGCACGAGCAAGAATTCGTGACCTTCGTAGCCCGCGACCATGAACGTCGAACCGGCGAGCGGATAATCCGCCATCGCGGCGATGACACGTCCTTGCTCTTCTTTGGCCACCGCTTCGATCACGGCGCCGTCACGGCCGAGCGCGGCGCCGATGCTCTTGATCCATTTATACGTGCCGTCGATCCCGACGGGCGCGCCTTCGACGAAGGGCAGGCCCTGCTTCATCTTCATCCGCTTGACGCTCTCGCTGTAGAACGGATGCAGCGGGGCGTTGATCGCACCGTCGACCATGGCGACGTAGTCGGCCCAGCGCGGGCCGGGCACGTGCGTATTGACGTGGCTGCCGATACGGCGCAGCACTTCGTCGATGCGGATCGGATCGCTCGGAAAGATCTCCCCGATGAGGTTGACGCCGCTACGCGGTTTGCGCTGCGCGGGTAGACGCCAGACGAGCGAATCGATGACGATGTCTTTCGCTCGCGCGTGCGTGTGCACGGAGTAGGCCGGCAGCGGCACGTAGACGATCTCGGTATTGCCGATCTGCTTGGGCAGCAATTCGAACGGCAGGCCGACCGTGTCGCTCACGCACAGGGAGCAGATCGGGATGAGCGACGGCGCGTGCTTCTCGGCCATGTCGGCGACCATCGCCTTGAGTTCGTCGAAAACCGTGCCTTTGGCCCACATCTCCGAACTCACGCCGGGGCTGAATATCGGCCGGTTTGCGACATAGAAGTGCGCGACGAACGTATGACCGTACATGCACCCGTCACCGGATGAAATGACGATCGGCATGGCGTCTTCCATGCGCAGCAGATTGCGAATCGCCCCGAACGCGGGGCACATCGAGGACGGTTGCTTGCTCACGGCGCCATGCTCCCTAGTCGGCTCATCCTAGATGAATCCGGTCGAGGTCGCGGGTGATAGCAGTCACCTCACCCCGAATCGACATTTGTCAGGTTTGTCAGCGAGCCGATCTTCGCGCTCGAGGATGGCCGCTTCTATGCCTTACAATGCTGGTTTCATGGGACTTCTGCCGAGTTTGTCAGATTTGTCAGCAAGCGACGACCGGGGTATAGTAGACGCATGCGTAGTGCGAGCGACAATCCGTTCCGGCCGGCACCCGGCAGCCTGCCGCCCGCACTGGCGGGCCGAACGCCCGAAGTTTCCGCAGTCTATCACGCCGCGAGCCTCACGGCGAGCGGAGGTGCCGCGCAGCCGATCGTGTTCACCGGCCTGCGCGGTATGGGCAAGACCGCGCTGCTGCGCCGCTGCGTCAACGAGGCTTCCGATGCGGGTGCTGTCGTGCTGTATGCCGAGGCGTCGCGGGAAACGCGCGTGACCGCGGCGCTACGCCGCAGCCTCCAGCACGCCAAGACCCGCTATCGTTCGCTGCCCGAAAAGCTCAAATCCGCATTCGATGCGACGATTGCGACGCTTCCGAAGACGACGCTCGAGCTGCCGCACGATGCCGGCGCGATTTCGCTCGAAGCCCACGCGCATGCCGAAGAGCACGAGCCGTTGATCGAAGCGCTCGAAACGCTCAACGTCGCGTTACGCCGACACGATCGCTTTCTCGCCTTCGCCATCGACGAACTTCAGGACGGAGCCGTCGACGATCTGCGCGTCATCGTACGCTTCGTGCACCTCACCGCCGGCAGCGACCAGCCGGCGCTGCTGCTGGGCGCGGGCCTGCCCGACACGCCCGGCCATCTGCACGCGGTACGCACCTATACGGAACGCTGGCGCTTCTTCCGTATCGGTCTCCTCGACGCGGCCGAAACGGCCGAAGCGATTGCGGAACCCGCGACCGCTCTCGGCGTGACGATCGAAGACGAGGCGCTCGAACGTCTCGTCGTCGAAACCGGCGGCTATCCGTACTTCATTCAAGACTACGCTTCGGCGGTGTGGACCGTGCATCGCGGAGACCGCATCACGCTCGCCGATGTCGAAGCCGTCGCGCCCGGGGTCCGCCGGCAGCTCGAAACGACGTTCTACGAGGAGCGCTTCAACCGGCTGACCCCGCGCGAGCTGCGCTACGCGCTCGCCCTAGCCGATCTCGGCGACGGCGTCCACGCCTCGGGCGACGTCGCGAGACGTCTGGGCACGACGTCCGAAGCGCTCAGTTCGACGCGCACGCAGCTCGTCAAGAAAGACGTGGTGTTCGCTCCGTACCCCGGCTCGCTGCAGTTTCGTATGCCGCTGACCGACCGTTACATCGAGCGCAATCGCGCCAATTTGGAGAGGCGCGCCATAGCCGTCTAGGCGGCCCCCGCAGAGGGAGATGCGGGCCCGGGTGGGCATTTCACCGCTATGAGTGAAGCCGTACAAGAACGCACCACGATCAAAACGCGCGGCTACGCCGCAACGGAAGCCGGTGGCAAACTCGCCCCGCACACCTTCGAACGCCGGCAGCCCGCCGCCGACGACGTCGTCATCGACGTCAAATTCTGCGGCATCTGCCATTCGGACATCCACCAGGTCCGTAATGAATGGGGCGGCTCGTCGTTCCCGATGGTGCCCGGCCACGAGATCGCGGGCGTCGTCTCGCAAGTCGGCAGCGCGGTCACGAAATTCAAAACCGGCGATCACGTCGGCGTGGGCTGTTTCGTCGACTCCGCGCGCACGGGCGATGCTTCAAAGGACGACAACCTCGAGCAATACGCGAGCGACACGGTCTTCACGTACAACAGCAAAGACCGCGACGGATCGAACACGATGGGCGGGTATTCCGATAAGCTCGTCGTCAACGAACGACACGTATTGCGCATCCCCGCGAACCTTTCGCTCGATGCGGCGGCGCCGCTGCTCTGCGCCGGCGTCACACTGTACTCGCCGCTCAAACATTGGGGCGCGGGACCTGGCAAAAACGTCGCAATCATCGGCATGGGCGGCCTCGGGCACATGGGCGTGAAGATCGGTCACGCGATGGGCGCGCAGATCACGGTGCTCAGCCAAAGCCTCTCGAAAGAAGCCGACGGCAAACGCCTGGGCGCGGATCACTATTACGCGACCTCGGATCGGGCGACGTTCAAGAAGCTCGCCGGAACGTTCGACCTGATCCTCAACACGGTCTCGGCGCAGCTCGATTGGGCGAAGTATCTCTCGCTGCTCAAGGTGGACGGCACGATGGTACTGCTCGGCATTCCCGATCAGCCCGTTCCGCTCGGCGCGTTTCCGCTGGTCGGCGGCCGCCGCAGCCTCGCGGGTTCGATGATCGGCAGCATCGCGGAAACGCAGGAGATGCTCGACTTCTGCGGCGAGCACGGCATCGTCTCCGATATCGAAAAGATCGATTTCGACTACGTCAACGAAGCGTACGACCGCGTCGTCGCGAGCGACGTCCGCTATCGCTTCGTCCTCGACACGGCCTCGCTCTCGAAGTAACCCCCGGGATTCGCGCTCACGGACAGGCGGCCGCTTTAGGCCGCCTGTCTTGCTTTTTGGAACTATTTTTGACTAACGGTCGATTGCGGACGCGCGATCTTCTCGTGGATCGTCAGCCGATTGCCTTCGGGATCCTCGAAGGACACCTGGCGGCAGAAGGGTCCGTCGAAGCGGTCTTCGAGGCGCACGCCTTTGGCTTCGAGCGACGCCGATACGGCGTCGATGTCGCCGACTTCGAAGTAGATGCTCGAGGCCGAGCCGGGAGCGCGACGTGCCCACTCCGCCGCGATGAGGCTGAAACAGCCATCGCCGAAGTGCGCCTCGTTGTATTTCTCGACGCCGTCCTCGACGTACGGGCCGGCGAATTGCAGGCCGAGCGTCGCCTCGTACCAGGCGCGCAGCGCCGCGACGTCGTTCGAAGGGTAGGCCGTAAATGCGATGTGCTGTACCATGAACTCCGTCCGAAGCGGGAATAGCGCAGGCATGCTCGTACGCCTGCGCTCGCTCCGCTTCCCGTTTGCGCTGTTTGCGGCGTGCGTCGCCATGCCGGTCACGCCCGTCGAAGCGGCGACCTGTATCGGCGGCGTCGTCGCGGTCGTGCCCGATCCGCTACCGAGCAGTGCGTATCGGACGTTCTCGCACGCACAGCCGGGAACCAAGGTGTACTCGTACGATCTCATCACCGTGCGCAGCGGCAAGACGACCCGCACGTGGCTGCCGACGGCGACGATTACCTGCGACCGCACGAGCGTCACGTTCGCGCAGAACGGCGCGCGTGCGACGTATCCGCTCGACGCATCCGTGACGTCGCACAGCCTGCGCACCTACGCCGTCTTCCCGGGCCTCGCGCCGACGGCAGATCAAGCGACACAGATCCGCCTCGCGCGCACGCGGCTCGTCCGCACGATCACGCCGGGCGACGCCGCCGCGGCCCGAGACGAGACGCCTTCCCCCGCGCCGAGCCCGTCACCGAGCCCGAAGCCGAAGCACTTTTTGTAGCGCGTTACCAGTCGGCCGAGGGCACCGCGAAGCCGCCGGCGCTGACGACGGTCGGCACGAGCGCTTTTTCCGCATCGCCTTCCGCTTCGATGTAGCGCCGGTCGAAGGCGCCCGCGTTCGGAATGCCGCGCATGTCGGCGATTTCCGGAAGCGACCAGAGCTCGTCCGCGCTCACGGCCGTGCCTTCCATCTTCGCCGCGTTGCCGGAGAGCGCGCACATGAATTCGTGGAAGTCGACGCGATTGGGGAAGTGCGCTTCGTCGTGGTCGATCGCGTAAACGATCTTCGCGATCGCTTCGGCGACGCGCGGATGCTTCGAACCGCTCGCGGCGAGCTCCGACTGCGCGATGACCGGAAGCGACGCGAGCACCGGAACGCCGAGATATTCCGCCAGCCGCGCGGCTTTGCCCGAACCGTCGTCTTTGTTGACGAAGAGACCGAGGAGGCGCGTCTTGCCGCCCTGTTCCGCAAAATAACGCACCGCTGACGCGATGTTGTTAGCGGCATACATCGACTGGCCTTCGTTGCTGCAGACGATGATCAGCTTGTCGGCCATGGAACGCGCGATCGGCGTTCCGAAGCCGCCGCACACGACGTCGCCCAAGAAGTCGAGCAGCATGTAGTTAAAGTTCCATTCGGAGAGCCCCCACTTTTCGAGGAGCTGAAATCCGAAGGTGATTCCGCGGCCGCCGCAGCCGCGCGCGGACTCGGGACCGCCGAGCTCGATGCAGTAGACGCCGTCGCCCTTGAAGATGATGTTCTCGGGCTGCAGCTCTTCGCCGCGACCTTGTTTTTCGAACTCCGCCCACGTTCCGAGCACCGTCGGAATAAATGCGCCGCCGAAGTGAGTCACGACGCTGTCGTGCTTGGGATCGCAACCCATCTGCAGCACGCGCTTGTCGCGATCGGTCAGCGTCTTCGCCACCATGCTCGTGAGAAACGACTTGCCCGCTCCGCCCTTGCCGTAGAATGCGACGGTACTGTTCTTGCTTACGCCCATTGAAGTATTACCTTTGCGATGCTCGGATCGTGGAAAGCGGTGTGATAGGCCGATTCGAAGCCGGTTGCAGGCACGACGAAATCGCCGAGCGAGCCGGCGAGAATCTCGCCGCTCGCAAACGCGTCGCGTGCGGCGAGCAGATCGTCGTGCGCCCACTCGCGCGCGACGAGCAGGTTCGCTTCTTTGACGAAGAGATCGACGTACGGCGTGCGCAGCTCGTCGTAATAGGAGAGCAACAGCAGGTCGCCGCCGGCGCGTAACGCGCGAGCCGCCGGGGCGAGTTCCTCGGAACGCCCGGTCGCTTCGACGACCGCGTCGAGGTCTGCGATCGCCGTATCGAGCGAGCCGCCGCCGAGATCGAGCGCGCTACAGCCCTCGGGCGTCTGCGCGCGGCGCGCCGCATCGATCTCGGCGCAGAAAACATCGGCGCCCGCGCGGACGAGAAACCGCGCCGCAAATTGTCCGATCGCGCCCATACCCGCAACGGCGATGCGCTTGCCGCGAACGTCGCCGAGGCGTCTCACGCCGTGCAGCGACGTCGCCGCGAGCGCGAGCAACGGCGCGCGCGAGAGTGGGATGCCGCGCAGGGGCACGACCTGTGTCGCCTTCTTGTGCAGGCGCGACGCATTGCCGCCGAAGAGACCGAGCGCGTCGGTGTAGCACATACTGCCGCCGACGAAGACTTGGTCGCCTACCGCGATACCGTGCGCCTCGGGCCCGACGCGCGCGACGCGGCCGACGGCTTCGTAGCCGGGCACGAGCGGAAAACGCAGCATCGGGAAGCCCGGTAGCTTGCCGCCGAAGATGAGGCGCTCGGTGCCCGCGCTGATCGATGAGTACGCGACGTCGACGGTCACTTCATCGGGTGCCGCAACGCGCAGCGACACGTCGTGCATCGCGATCTCGCCCACGGCCTTGAAGACGATCGCCCGCGCGATCTCGCCGCTCGGCGCGGCGGGCGCGGGTGCGCCGTGTCCGTGGCTGTGCGGGTGGGTCGCTGCAGTCATGCCGCACGCTCCAGTTCCTCGAGATGCGCGCGCGCTTCGTCGGCCTTTTTCTTATCGTTCTGCGTGCGGTGGATGTATTGCGCGACGTTACCCGCGTAGACCGTATACGCGATCCCGAGCATGAGCAGAATCGCGTGCATGTCGCCGGGGTGAAAGGAGGCCATCGCGAGATAGGCGACCTGGAACACGAAGACGATCACGGTCATCACGTCTTCGAACAGAAAGTCCGGCGCGAACCAGTAGTAGCCGAAGACGTCGCGTTCCCAGAGTGCGCCCGTGACCACGGCTCCGACCATCAAAGCGATCTTGACCAAGACCGAGACGTGGACCGCGTGATAGCCGACCGCGCCTTGCGAATAGGCGATAATGAAGCCGACGCTGACGAAAAACGCAAGCATCTGACCGATCGCGAACAACGGGTGGACCAAGGTCCAAACGCTACTCGAGCGACGTTCGCGAATCGCGAGCGTACGGGCTTCGACCAAGTGCGGTTCCTCCGCACCCATCCTAGGCCCCGCCCCGCCCGGCCTCGGTGATACCTATCACCCGAGGCAAGAACGGTTCGATTTAAACGATCAGCGACTCTAGAGAGCCGAGGTCGATAAGTTCGAGGGGTTGTCCGGTCGAAGCGTCGCGGACGTAGCCTTTTTGACGGAAGCGCGCCATATTTCGCGACACGGTCTCACGTGCGGTACCGATCATATTCGCGAGGTCTTGATGCGTGACGGGCAGGTCGATGCGTACTCCGCTATCGGTCTGAACACCGTACTGTTGCGAGAACTTCACGAGCACTCGTGCGAGCCGTGAAGCGACGTCCCGGCCGCGGAAATCGTCGAGCAGAGTGAGCGCGTCGCTCACTTGTTCGGAAATGCGTTGCATGAATGCCGTAAGGCGTTCGGGACGGTCGCGAAGATAGGTGACGAAATCAGCGTTCTCAACGCATAAAACGTCACTGGGTTCCATAGCTTCGATGAAGACTTCGCGCCAGTACCCGTTGAGTACCGCGCGATCGCTCCATACTGATCCCGATTGCAAGATCGTTATCAAGATCTCGCGTCCGCTCGCTAAGAGCTTCGTAACCTTGAGCGTTCCCGACGAACAATAAAACGTTCGTTCCGGTCGCGCTTCCGGATCGGAGATGACCGAACCGGCGTCATAGCGCCGTGCGGTCCCCTTTGCGAACAAGTCTTGGAACGGTGCGTCTCCCGACTCCGCAGCAATGACTGCGGAGGTCGGAAGGCTCCAGAACAAGTCCAACTATTCGTGTGCCCCCGCTGCGATGTGAGCACCCGGATTGTCTTGATATTCCGGGTGTGCAGCTTCGGCTTGGACCGGACTTTGATCGAGCCCTGCTTTAACGAGAACGCTCGGCCACTTTCCGCCTTGATGACACGTGTAGCACGTCACGGCTTTCACGTTCGGCGGAAGATACTTGTGATTGATGTCGTCGACCATCGCCCACATTCTGTGCGCGATCTTGTTGGTCGGATAGTATTGCAGCGTGACGAAATCGGCGGAGTTGTGACAGAACAGGCAGTTCACACCTAAGGATCTCGAGGCAGAATACATCGAATTCACGACGTATCCGGCTTG
>CAZZUZ010000087.1:0-9294 GCA_964657315.1 Vulcanimicrobiota bacterium | reverse complement strand
CGCGAGTGCCTGGTGGTAGACGCATGTGACTCCGTTATACCGGAATTTCAGCCCGCGCCTTCCCAAACGCCGGAACCGCCGAATATCGATTCGAGTTCGGCCCGCACGTAGACGCTGTTCGATACGCCGCGGCGCATCGGTTCCGCGCGGTCGCCGACGTGCAGCACGATCGACACCGGTCCCGGCGATTCGTCGAGCAGCCGCGCGAGGGCGTCGATCTCGACCGTGTTTTTCGCGGTGACGTGCCAGGCTTTCGGGGCGGGCGGGAGATTTCGCCGTTCGTAGGGCTTGGCTTCGTCGACTTGGATCGAAAGCTCGACGGGCGCGTCGTCTGATGCTTGCGTGCCGCGCCGCTCGCGAAAGCGCACGCGGCCCTTGACCGTGATGATGGCGTCGGCGACGAACGGCGCCTGTAAGCTCGCGTAGTTCTTCGGAAAGACGATCGCTTCGACGGTGCCGGTCATGTCTTCGATCGTGGCGACGAGCATCTGCTGCTGCGCTTTGGTCATCGTGCGGCGTACGGCCGTAACCATACCCGCGATGTTGACGAAGTCGCCGTCTTCTCTCGAACGCAGATCCTTGACCGACACCGCGCCGCCGCGTACCAGCGCGTCGGCGATGTCCGCGAGCGGGTGGCCCGAGACGAAGATGCCGAGGGTCTCCTTCTCCCAGCCGAGCATCTCGAGGACGGGCGGCGCCGGAAGATTGCGCAGCGTCGGCTTGAGTTCTTCGTGCGCAATCTCGGCATCGCCGAAGAGCGAGAATTGGCCCGATTCGCGATCGCGCGCGGCACGCTGTGCGACTTCGAGAGCCGATTCGAGGGCGTCGAGCTGCTGCGCGCGGTTGCCGGGCAGCGAATCGAGCGCGCCGCACTTGATGAGCGCTTCGAAGACTTTGCGGTTCATGTTCTTCGGGTCGACGCGCTTGACGAAATCGAACATGTCGGTGAACCGGCCGTCCTTTTCGCGCGCGGCAATGATCGCGCGGACGGCCGATTCGCCGGCGCCCTTGATCGCGGCGAGACCGAAGCGAATGTCTTCCCCGACGACGGTAAAATCGACGAGCGATTCGTTTACGTCCGGCGGCAGCACGCTCAGACCGATTTTCTTCGCCTCGTCGATGTACTCGACGAGTTTGTCGGTCTTATCCTTGACCGACGTCATCAGCGCGGCGAGATACGCGCGCGGATGGTTCGCTTTCAAATAAGCGGTCTGATACGCGATCCAGCCGTACGCGACGGCGTGACTGTTGTGCGAGACGATGCGGTTGGCGATGTAGTTAAGCGGTCCGTCCGCCGCCATCTCGACGTCGTAGGTCATCGCTTCGCCGCACGGTTCGATCGAGACGATCGGGTCGCCGTTGACTGCATGCGCGAGGCCGAGATGCCGCAGCACCGCCGGTTTAAAATCTTCCGGCGTCACGACGACGTACGGCAGCTCGCCGTATTTTGCGGCGAAATACTCGGGCGAACGATCCATGCCGTCCATTTCCCAGTAGATGCCGTCGAAATAGAAGTCGCAGATGCGTCCGGTCGCGAGCACTTTGTGCATCTCGAACGGAATATTTTGCTCGATCAGCCACTCGCACATATCGCGCTCGGGCCGACTCGCGCACCACATGCCGTTGGACGCGATCGAGCATCGCCCATAGCCCGGCCCCGTGTCGTAGCACGCGCGCGTACTCACGATCGACTTTTCGAGGTGCCGCGCCTTCCACTGCGCATCGTTGACGAACAGCCATTTCACGCGCTCGTGCATCGCAGCGACGCCCCGCCGCGTCAGCTGCGGATACATCTCGTGCATCCGCAGTATATGTCGGCGCTTCTCTTCGGGATCGCGCCCGGCTTGATAGGCCGCCACTCGGCGGCTAACGCGTGCGCGATGCTCAGCCGTACGATTCCGGCGTATCGTCGCTTCGCGTCGAGCCACGCGTTGATTCTCCGTGACGCGTTTCGGCGCGATGACGAGTTCCGTTCCGGCCTTGATGTCGCCGACTTCGCGATATCCTTCGGTCGTTAACAACCGGTGCTCGGGCGTAACCTTGATGGATCTTCCCGATGCGGTACGAACGAGCAACAGCGCCTTGCGGCCGGTTCGCACGAAACGTGCGACGGTATGCGGCCGGATCTCGCCGTCGGGCCACATGGACATGATTTGCTTCGGCGGATTGTTGTAGGCCGCCGACAGCGTCGTTCGCGAGCCGTCCGGAAGCTGAATTTCCGTCGAACCGTGTGCGCATTTGTTGAATCCGTATCCTGCGAAGGGCTCGACGAATGCGAAGATGTCGCTCGCGAGTGATTCTTCCATCTGATGAAGCGCGAAAGCGCCCTTGATAAACTTTTCGCGATATGCCGGAATTTTTTCTTTCTGCTTTTTGCCCATCACCTTACGCAACTCGTCCGCTTGACCCATCGTGAAGCCGGCGACGTCGCGAGCGATTTGCATTATTTGCTCTTGGTAAAGTGGTATACTATTTGTTGGTTGAAGTATGTTCTCTAGTGAAACGTGTAAGTAGCGCGGTTTCGACCGGCCGTGTTTGTTGCTTATATAAAGCGGAATCCACTCCATCGGTCCCGGACGATAGAGTGCGACTAGCGCAATGATATCGTCCAAATTACTCGGCTTGAGCTCGGTGACGACGCGGCGCATGCCGTCGGATTCGAGCTGGAAGACGCCCGTCGTGTCGCCGCGCGAGAGGGTATCGAACGTCTTCTGATCGTCGTCGGGGATCGTGGCGACGTCGAATTCGGGATGTGTGGTGCGGCGGATTTCGTCTTGCGCGTTCTTCATCACCGTGAGGTTGCGCAGGCCGAGGAAGTCCATCTTGAGCAAGCCGATGCGCTCGACCCAGCCCATGTCGTACTGCGTGTTGACGTCGTCTTCGCCGAGTTTGATGAGCGGCGTGATGTCGACGAGCTTCTCTTTGGAGATGACCACGCCGGCGGCGTGCGTCGATGCGTGCCGCGCGAGTCCCTCGATCGACTTCGCCGTGTCGAGGAGTTGCCGCGTGACCGGCGACGCATCGTATGCCTGACGCAGTTCCGGAATCTGCTTGAGCGCGTTTTCGATCGACAAGCCGCCCGGACCCGACGGAATGAGCTTCGCGACACGATCGACGTCGGGCAGCGGAACCGCGAGCGCGCGGCCCGCGTCGCGGACTGCCGCACGTGCGGCCATCGTTCCGAAGGTCACGATCTGCGCGACGTGATCGGTGCCGTACTTGTCGGTCACGTACGCAATGACTTCGTCGCGGCGCTCCACGCAAAAGTCGGTATCGATATCGGGCATCGAAATGCGGTCGGGATTGAGGAAGCGCTCGAAAATCAGGCCGAATTTGAGCGGATCCATGTCCGTAATGCGCAGCACGTACGAGACCACGGACCCCACGGCGGAACCGCGACCCGGACCGACCGGGATGTCGCGATCGCGCGCGTATTTGATGAAGTCCCAGACGATGAGGAAGTACGACGCGAACCCCATCGCGTTGATGATGCCGAGCTCGTAATCGAATCGCTCGCGCAACTCAGTGTCGCCCGTCGCGCGCTCCGCACCGTAACGATCGATGAGACCCGCTTCGCAAACCTCGCGCAGATACGCGACGTCCGTCTTTTCCGCAAACGCGAACGTGCCGGCCGTCTCCGGATCCTGCGGCACCGGATAGTACGGGATGTTGAATTGCTTCTCCGGGATCTTGATGTCGATGCGGTCGGCGATGACGAGCGTGTTGTCGCAGGCGTCGGGCACGTCTTTGAAGAGTTCGCGCATCTCTTCGGCCGACTTTACGTAGAATTCGTCCGTCATGAATTTCATGCGGCTCGTGTCCTGGACGGTCTTGCCCGTGCCGATGCAGAGCAGCACGTCGTGCGCAGGAGCGTCCGCGCGGTTGAGATAGTGCGAGTCGTTGGTCGCGACCAGCGGCAGGTCCATCTCGCGCGCGAGCTTGATGAGGCCGTCGTTGACGATGTCTTGCTCGGGAATGCCGTGCCGCATCACCTCGATGTAAAATCGGTCGCCGAAGATGTCGTGGAACGACTTCGCCGCGCGTTTGGCGCCGTCGTAGTCGTTTTTGAGCAGCGGCTGCGCGCACAGCGACGACATGCAGCCGGAGAGGACGATCAGGCCCTTGTTGTGCTTCTCGAGCAGATCCATGTCGATCCGCGGCTTGTAGTAGTAGCCCTCGAGGAAGCCCTTGGAGATCAGCGCGGTGAGATTGCGGTAGCCTTCGAGGTCGGCCGCGAGCAGCGTCACGTGGGCCTCGTCACGCACCGTCCGGTCGAATCGCCCGCGGGGCGCGATGTAGGCCTCGCAGCCGACGATCGGCGTGAGCTTGTGCTCGCGGGCGGCGTAGTAGAATTCCATCGAGCCGAACATGACGCCGTGATCGGTGAGCGCGACGCCGGGCGAGCCGTGATCGGCCGTACGCCGGCAGAGGTCGTCGACGCGGCATGCGCCGTCGAGCAGAGAGTATTCGCTATGTACGTGAAGGTGGACGAAAGAGCTCATCGTAGGCAAACACACGTTCGCTGCGCGGTCGTGAAACTCCCGACGTACGCGACGGAGGTTTGCATCCCGCTTCCGGCGAGAGGCTCGCGGGTGAACCGTCGCAGCAGGTATTTCCTCGCCGCCGTTTTCTTCTTCGCGCTCGCAGACACCGCGCGCTCGACCCCTGCGCTAGACGGAACGATCCCGACGAACTTCGATGCGCGCTTCATCCGATAGCGAACAGGGTCTCGAAGATTCGCACGAGGTCATCGGCACGATCGATCTTGACGGCGATACGCTCGAGTCGAATACGTACTACCGCTCGAGAGATCCGCGCGATGTCGAAACCCGCCGCAAGCTCGCGTACGAGATGTTCTCGTCATTTACCGCATTGGGGTTCGCAGAGGACGACGCGGCACGAGAGGCGCCATCGGCGCTGCTGATCGAATCTGCGTACGCTCCGATGTCGCCGGCCGCCCTCGCTAAGTTCGTCAAGTTCGTCCCGGATTTCGACTGGAACGCGTACTACGACGCATTCGGTCTCGACGCCGAGCTTCTTCATCGGCGTCGCGCAGGGCTATCGCGAGAGGACGAATCTCCAGGACGAGCGCTCGCTCATCCTCACCGACACGCTTCCGCCGAACCACTTCCGCCCAACTGCTTCCGCGTCGACGGGACGGTCGCCGATCTGCAACCGTTCTACGCCGCTTTGGGCGTCGTACCGGCGAACCGCATGTACCGGCCGTTCGACGAGCGCTGCTCGCTCTGGTGAGGCCGTGCCCGGGTGACGCGACGTCCTTCGTATAACAAGCCGTGCGACGAAGGTACTTTGGCCTTCCCGAATCGCGAGATAAGATGAAAAGAAGTTCCACGAGTCACGAGGGGCAGTAGGCTTGATCAAACATGATATCGTCGTCGTCGGCGGCGGTTTAGCGGGTATGCGTGCGGCGGTCGAAGCGGCCGAGGGCGGCGCGGACGTCGCGATCGTTTCGAAGATGCATCCGGTACGCAGCCATTCGGGTGCGGCTCAGGGCGGCATCAACGCGGCGCTCGGCAACCGTGAAGACGACTCTCCGGAGTCGCACGCGTTCGACTGCGTCAAGGGCTCCGACTACCTCGGCGATCAAGACGCGATCGAGGCGATGGCCGAAGACGCGCCGCGCCAGATCGTCTGGCTCGAACATCGCGGCTGCATCTTCTCGCGCCTGCCCGACGGCCGCATCGCGCAGCGGCCGTTCGGCGGTGCCGGCTCGCCCCGCACGTGTTATTCGGCCGACGTCACGGGCCTCGTCATCCTCCATACGCTCTGGGAGCAGCTCGAGCGCTTCAACGTCAAGGTGTACGAAGAGTATTTCGCGACCGCGCTGTGCGTCGAGGACGGCATCGGCACGGGCATCGTCGCGTACAACATGCGTAACGGCCAGCTCGAACTCGTGACCGCGAAGGCGACGATCTTCGCAACGGGCGGTCTCGGCCGCGTGTATGCCAAGACGACCAACGGCTACGCGTCCACGGGCGACGGCATGGCGATCGCATATCGCGCGGGCGTCCCGCTGATGGACATGGAGTTCGTCCAGTTCCATCCGACCTCGCTCAAAGAAAACGGCGTGCTGCTCTCCGAGGCGGCCCGCGGCGAGGGTGCGTACCTCCTCAATAGCGAGGGCGAGCGCTTCATGTTCAAATACGCGCCGAACAAAGCCGAACTCGCCTCGCGCGACGTCGTTTCGCGCGCGGAATGGACCGAGATCCTCGAAGGCCGCGGCGTCGACGGTTGCGTGCTACTCGACCTGCGCCATCTCGGCCGCGAAAAGATCCTCGAGCGTCTGCCGCAGATCCGCGAACTGGCGCTCGACGCGACGGGCAAAGACGCGATCGACACCCCGATTCCGATCCTGCCCGGCATGCACTACGCGATGGGCGGCGTCGCAACCGACAAGTTCGGCGCGACGACGGTTCCCGGCGTGTACGCCGCGGGCGAAGTCGCCTGCGTCAGCGTTCACGGAGCCAATCGCCTCGGCGGTAACTCGCTGCTCGAAACGATCGTCTTCGGCGCGCGCTCCGCGAAGCACGCGCTCAATTACATCAAGGGCGTGGGCGGCGTTCGCTCTTCGGAGCGCACGCTCAAGAGCGAAAAAGATCGCATCGCCGGCATCCTCGCCCGCCAGGGCGGCGTACGGCACTCGCAGGTGCGCAAAGACATGAATGCCGCGATGAGCGACAACGTCTTCATCTTCCGCGACAAGACCGGGCTTTCGACCGCCGTCGAAAAGCTGCGACAGGTCCGCGAAGCGGCACAGACGATGACGGTGATGGACAAGTCCACGACGTTCAACACCGACCTCGTCAGCCTGCTCGAAACCGAATTCCTCGTCGACGTCTCGATGCCGATCGCGCTCGGTGCGCTCAACCGCGACGAATCGCGCGGCGCTCAGGCGCGCACGGATTTCCCCGACCGTAACGACGACAAGTGGCTCGTCCACTCGCTGATGCACTACAAGGGCGCCAACGCCGACCCCGAACCCGACTACTCGCGCAAAGTCACGTTCACCAAATACAAGCCGGAAGTGAGGAGCTACTAGGGCTATCATGGGAAAAATCACGCTCGATCTCTTCCGCTACGATCAGGCGGTCGACGCGGAACCGCGTCGCGAACGCATCGACATCGACTTCCCGACCACGCAGACCGTACTCGACGCGCTCGAGTACGCGAAGGCCGAAGTCGACGGATCGATCTCGTTCCGCCGCTCGTGCCGTTCGGCTATCTGCGGCTCCTGCTCGATGAACATCAACGGCGTCACGGGCCTCGCGTGCAAGACGCCGATCGCGACCGTGCTGCGCAAAGACAACTCGGTCAAAATCGATCCGATGCCCAACTTCGAACCCATGAAGGACATGGTCGTCCACATGGATCCGTTCTGGGATAAGTATTCGCGCCTCAAGCCGTACCTGCAGCCCGCCGACAAGGACAGTGATCACGAGCGCGAACGCCGCGTCTCGCCCGAGGACATGAAGAAACTCGTCGACGTGGCCAACTGCGTCATGTGCGCGACGTGCTACTCGCTGTGCCCGGTCGTCAGCGTCGATCCGTCATTCGCCGGCCCCGCCGCCATCGCGTACGCCTATCGCTTCATCGAAGACACGCGCGACTCGAAGCAAAAAGAACGCGTCGCCCAGATCACCGATGATTATCTCTGGCTATGCGCGCACTGCTATGCGTGTTCGTACTGCCCCAAGCACGTCGATCCGCACGATCGCATCATCGACACCAAGCGCAAGTCGATCGAGATCGGCATGAAGGACGGCGCGGGACCGCGTCACGCGCTCGTCGTCGCGCAGACCATCAAGAAGACCGGGATGCTCGATGAAAACAAAGTCGTCATCGGCACCGTCGGAAAGTTCAACTTCCGCGGCATCCTCAAGATCATTCCGCTCGGTGCGCGCATGGGGATCAAGGGCAAGGTTCCACCGTTGATCGTTCACCCCGTCGACCGCGTCGACGAAGTCCGGACCATTTTCAACGCTCTCGAGGTTCCCGTAGCATGACCGCCGTACTCGCCGACGCGCCGCCCAAGCGCGTATCCAACTCGTCCACGACGAAGCGTTACGGCTTCTTCCCGGGCTGCGTCGCCAAAGAATCGTGCACGGAGCTCTTCAACTCGACGATGCTGCTGGCCGACAAGCTGGGCATCGAACTCGTCGAGCTGACCGCCGCGTCGTGTTGCGGCGCGTCCGTGCTCAACGACGTCAACCGCGACGTCGCCCGCGTGCTTAACGCCCGCACGTACGCGCAGGCCGAAGCGCTCGGCCTCGACGACGTCATCACGATCTGCTCGACGTGTACGGGCCACATGCGCGCGTCCAACAAAGAGTTGCTCGAAGATAGCAACGCAATGGACCATGCCAACGGCATCCTCGGGAAGTTCAACGCTTCGTACAAGGGCACGGTCTCGGTCCGCCATCTGCTCTGGATGCTCATCGACGACATCGGCCTCGACAATCTCTCGAAGATGGTCGTCAACCCGCTCAACGGGCTCAAGGTCGCGCCGTTCTACGGCTGCCACATCATCCGTCCGGAATCGGTCAACGGCTGGGAATCCGCGCGCAACCCGCACTCGCTCGAGGACCTCATCACCGCACTCGGCGGCGAGCCGATCGACTACGCGGGCAAGACGCGCTGCTGCGGCTTCCACGTCCAGCTCGAAAAAGACGGCATCGCGCCGAACATGGTCGGCCAGAACATGCGCATGGCCAAGGACAAGGGCGCCGAAGCCGTGCTCACGCCGTGCCCGCTCTGCCATCTCGCGCTCGACGGCTATCAAGCCGATAGCGCCGCGCGCTGGGGCCGTACCGATCTGCCGACGTTCCATCTCCCGCAGCTCGTTGCGATCGCGCTCGGCGTCGATCCCACGAAGCTCGGCTTGAAGCGTCACGTGATCTCGCCCGGCGAAGTGCTCCAAGCGCACGACCTGGCCCCGATGCACGTGGCGTAGACCGCGCCAAGCTGCCTGAATCGCGAAAGCGCTCCGTTCTGCGGAGCGCTTTTCTTTATTTCTGTCAGTAGCCGGCGAGCCCGTCGAGAGCAATAACTAGCTAGCTCGGTCCCGCCGCGCGAAAGAGTAGGGGCTCCCCCCATACTCGTGCGGCACGAGCCGGACTACTCTTAACTCGTCAACCTCTCGTTCCGAAGTGGAGTAATTCTCGTGTTACAACGTTCCGTTGCGACGCGTCTTTCGACGTGTGTCGCGTTCGCCGCAATGAGCGCGCTCGCCGCGTGTTCGGGCGGATCTTCCGTCCTCACACCCGTAAACAATCC
>CAZZUZ010000086.1:0-9326 GCA_964657315.1 Vulcanimicrobiota bacterium | reverse complement strand
GAGCAGCAGCGCGCGCGGCGAGCGCAAGAAATCGCCGAATGCGACGAGCGCGAAACCGAGGATCACGTCGAGTGCGAACGCGAGCGCTTCGTTGACGGGCTTGATGCCGTTCCCGTGGATTTCGGTTTCGATCGCCTGCGTGATAACGTCGACGCCCTGCCGCAGGCCCACGGACGTGACGAACGTATCGCGCGCCTCGCGATAGTACCCGCCGATCACTACGATCTTGCCGTGGAAGACCGGGTTGTCGCGCCACGCTGGATACCTCGCGAGCGCGAGGACCTGCGACGCGCGATAGCCCGGCGCCGTGTAATTCCAGCGCCGGCCCGCGAAGTTGAGAAACTCCTCGCCGTCATCGGTCGCGTCGCTGCCGGCGGCGAGGCCGCGCGATCGCAGCACCGCCTCGTGCGGAAGCGTCGGGCGCGCGCCGTCCTGCGTCGGCCACGTGCGCGCGTAGCGCCGGATCACGCCGTCGTCGTCGGTCGGCATGCGCGCGAGACCGGCGTAATCGCCCGGCCGCGGGCCGCGGCCGCCGAGAATCGCGAGCGGCTTCTCGCCGCCGGGCGAATCGAGCGCGTCCTGCGCCCAGACGATCGTCGGCCAGTCCGGCGTCGGCGAAAGCTTTCCGAACGCGCGATCGTCCGTGAGCAGATCCACGACGATCTCGCGCGGATGCGCGAGCGAGATCGCGTCGATGATCTTGGAGAGCGCGCCCGCGTCGAGCGGGCTGCGATGGCCAAAGAGCTGCGCGTAGTCCGCATCGTCGATGCGTACGACGAGCGCGTCGTCGGGCTGATTGCGCGGACCCAGCCGCAGGAGCTGGTCGAGCGAAGCGCTCTCGTAGCGATCGAAAAATCCGCCGCGGTCCAGCAGCGTGGTGCCCAGGCTGATCGCGACGATGAGGGTCGCCGCGCTTACGAAGCGCCGGCGGCTGCGGAGCTCCGCAAACGGCTTCACCGGTTCGTTGCGAGACTCGTGAGGTAAGCGCGCAGAAACGTCTGCGCGGCTTCGGGATTCTTCCACTTGGCGGCAAGTGCGCGCGCGCGAGCGTAACCGCTCGCTGCGGCGCCGGCACGATCGCCGAGCACGACGATCCAAGCCGGCGCCCCGAGCTCTCGACCGACGCCCGAGCTCGAGAAGAGCTGGATCGTGTAGAGCCCTTCCGGAACGCCGGCGCCCGCGAGGACGCCGGCGTCGCCGTTCCATGCGAACGCGCGCGTTTGCGGATCGCCGGGCGCGAACCGGCGCTGCGGGTCGAGCGCGCGCAGCTCGACGCGATACGCGCCCGGCTCGATGCCGCCGAGGACGCCGCCGAGCGTGATGCCGCCGCCCCGATCCATGCGCACGACGCCGTCCGCAGGCGTGCTCTCGAACGCCGCGCGCGAGGCCGGCGTCGCGTACGAGAGGCGGTAGCGTTGGAGCGCACCATCGGCTATCCGCGCGTCGGCGTCGGCGGGCCCCGCGGCACCGATCGCAAACGTCCCGGCGCACGACGCGTCGTCGAGGCAGCTCTTTGTTATCAGGCGCCCATCGAGCATGAAGATCGAGATGCTGCGCGGCGTGCCCCGTGGAACGTGCCGGCCGGTAGCGGCGAAGGTCGCGTCCGCCGGCACGGCCTCCGAACCCGAGACGGGTTTGCCGTTCATCGACCACGCCCCGTGCACGGGGCCGACGTTGCCGACGTATGCCGTTTCGCCGCGCACGGGCGCGGGTGCGAACGCCGCAGCGACGGCCGTCAGTGCGATTGTCGACAAGACGGACCGCGGTTTCACGCGAGGAGTTTAGGGTCAGCACCGTCGAGACTCCTGTGGCCGCGCGTCTTCCGAGCCGTCGCGGTGAAGGCTCGTCCCGAACTCGTCGTCCGAAGCCGCCGGGAGTTACGCGAATCCATGGGCGCACCATACAAAGATTGGTTACTCCATCGGCGCCGCGCGCGCCGGCGTCTCGTCGTCGCGGCGGCGATCGCGCTGCTGCTTCCCGGCGCGGGCGCGGCGCCCGCCAACGTGCTTCCGCCCGAGTACGCCGCCGATCTGCAGGCCGGCGTCGCACTCGTCTCGAGTTCGCCGAAGGACGCGCTCGCCCAGTTCGAAGCGGCCGAACGCGTGCTGCGCGCCTCGGGCCCTTCGGAGAGCGACGAATTGGCGGACGTTTCGTATCTTCAGGCGATCGCACTCAACCTTGCCGGCCGGCAGTCGGACGCCGTCGATCGCGAGCGGCGCGCGATCGCGATGGAGACCGATCTCCACGGGGATCGCGATCGCCGGACGTCGCTCGCACGCAAACGGCTCGGAGATCTCTACGCCTTCAACCGGCATTGGAAACTCGCGTACGAAACGTACGCTCCCGTCGGCTCTCTGATCGATGCGTACACCGACGCGGCCGACGCAAAATCGGATGCCGAGTTCGACGTCGCGTACGCCGAAGCGTTGACCAATACCAGCCGGTTCGACGAAGCCGAGGATCGCCTCACGGCGGCGCTGCGCCTGCGCGCGAAGGCGTTCGGAAAGTTGACTCCCGAAGTCGGCGAAGCCTTCGAACGCGACGGCGAACTCGAGGCGGAACGCGGGCATTATCGAACGGCTCTGTCGCGATTCGCCACGGTCGAGAAGCTCGAGGAAAAACTCGGTGCGACCGATACGGCGCTGCTCGCGCGGACGGCCGTCGGCGCGGGCAAAGCGTTCCACGCGATCGGCCGCTTCGGCGATGCCGAACCGCCGCTGCGCTTCGCGATCGCGTACGGAAAAACGCATCGCGAGGTGCGCTACGTCAAGGACGGCGCGGCCGAATTGTCACTGCTGCTCATCGACGAGGGCCGCTACGACGAGGGCGTCGACGTCCTCATCCAGAGCCTCGGGAAGGACGCGCCGCCGCCGAAGGTCAGCGGCGGACCCGTCGACACTTCCACCGTGAGCGCCGAGAGACAACTCGCCGATTCCGCAAACAACGCCGAACGCGTTCTGGCGGATTTCGGCCCGGAAACGCTCGCCTACGCCCGGGCCAGCGAAAATTTGGCCGGCGCGAGCCTGCGGGCCGACCACACGGACGGCGCACGCGAAGCGTTGGAAAAAGCCGTTTCGATCGTGACCCGCGTCGCGGGCACGAATCATCCGCTGCTCGCGGACGCGCTGCGCTCGCGAGCCGACTTGGACCGGGCGACGGGCGATCTGGATGCCGCCGTTCGCGACGATACGGCGGCGCTCGCCGTCTACGACCGCGCCGGCGGTACGGCTTTGCCGCGCGCGATCGAGACGCGCACCGAACTCGCAAAGACGGACGTCGCGCAGAAACGCTTCGACGACGCGCGCTCGCTGCTCGTCGACGCCACGGACGAGACGCTGAAAAATCTGCAGACGGGCTCGACGTTCGCGAGCGAAAACGATCGCGTCGCCTATCTGCAGCTGGTCGGGACGTACGCCTACGACGCGCTGGTCAATCTTTGCTGGGACCGCTGTGCGGGCGATCCCGGGCTCGCCCAGCACGTGCTCGATGCGACGCTGCAGATTCACGGCGGCGTGACGCGCGACGTACGCGTCCTGCGCGCGCGGGTCGCGCTCGCGGGAAAAGACGCGCTCGCGAGCTTCGACCGGTGGCGCGGTCTGCGTTCGCGGATCGCGGCGCTGCGCTTTGCCGGGGATTTCGGACGGACGTCGACCCAGCGTGAGATTCGCGATCTCACGCAAGAGGCGAACGCGCGGGAGAGCGCGCTCGTGCGCGCGTCGGCCGGCTTCGCCGCGAACATTTCCGGGAAGCCGCCGGGATGGCGCGACGTCGCGAGCCGCCTCGGCCCGAGCGACGCCGCCGTGCTCGTCGATCGCGTCCCCGGTGGCAAGGATATGCCGTACCGCTATCTCGCGTTCGTCGTACGCCGCAGCGGCGTGCCGGCGGCTATCCCGCTCACGGACGAAAACGTGCTCGAAGGCAAGGCGCTCGACTCGTATCGCGCGCTCGAGGATGCCGACGAACGTTCGCCCGCGGCCCCGAAGTTCGACGCCGCGCTCTACGACGCGATCTGGAAGCCGCTCGAGCCCGCGCTCGCGGGCGCGAAGCGAATCTTCGTCGCGCCGGACGGCGATCTCACGCAGATCAACTTGGCCGTGATGCCGGACGAGTCCGGACGCCTGCTGTTCGAAACGCGCGACGTGCGCATCGTATCCGATCTCTCCGATCTCGTCTACGCGGGACCTGTGCGGCCGGCCGGCGCGCGCACGGCGCTGTTGATCGGCGATCCGGACTTCGCTGCGAGCCTGCCGGGATCGCCGGTCGCAGACGCCGCGGAGGCCGGCGCGCGCTCGGTGAATCTGCGCGAAGTCAAAACCGCGCTTGTGAGTCCCCTTCCCGGCACGCGGCGCGAAGTCGGCGACATCGCGGGACTGCTGCGCGCGCGGAATTGGAACGTGACGACGCTACTCGGAGACGGCGCAACGAAGGCCGCGGTCGCACGGACGCGCGCCGAGCGGGTGATCCACTTCGCGACGCACGGCTTCTTTCTCGAACCGCCGACAGAACGGACGCTCGGATCCGCATTCAGCAACGACGATCCGATGCTGCGCTCCGGGCTGCTGCTCGCGGGCGCGACCGAAAGTCTACGCCGCGACGATGCGAGCGCGGCGGGTATCCTGACCGCGTTCGAAGCGAGCACCCTCAAACTCGACGGGACGGAACTCGTCGTGCTCAGTGCGTGCGACACGGGCCTGGGCACCGTCGAACTCGGCGCGGGCGTCTTCGGTCTGCGCCGCGCTTTTCACGATGCGGGCGCCGCGAACGTCATGATGAGCATGTGGTCCGTACCCGATCGCGAGACGCACGAATTGATGAAGGCGTTCTACGGCTACTGGCTCGGCGGCGCCGAGATGCACGCGGCGCTCGCGCACGCGATGCGCGAGGAACGCGCCGTCGTCAAGAAGCGTTACGGCAAAGATTTGCCACGAATGTGGGGCGCCTTCGTCATCGACGGCTGAGGCGTGCCTCATCGACGGCCAAGCCGTCACCGGGTCAGCGCGAAGTCGCGGTAGTCGCCGTCGTAATACCCGAGTGGCGCGCCCTCTTCGCCGAGCGCGCACTCCAGTACCCTGCCGATGAAGACGGTATGTGTCCCGGCGCTGTGCTCTTCGGAGAGTTCGCAGTCGAAAAACGCGAGCGCGCCGTCGAGCACGGGCGATCCGGATGGGCCGCTGCGATAACCGACGGTGTCGAAAGGCGTCTCGTGATCGTGTGACGAGAATCGCTCGGCGAGCGCGCGCTGCTCGAGGCGCAGGACGTTGACGCAGAAGACACCGGCCCGCGAGATCAGCGGATGCGTACGCGCGCTGCGATTGACGCAGATGAGGACCATCGGCGGGTCGGCCGACACGCTCGAGAACGCGTTGGCCGTAAAGCCCTTGGGCGCGCCGTCGACGACCGTCGTGACGATCGTGACGCCCGTCGGATACCGACGCATGACGCGGCGAAACGCATCGCTCACTCGAGTTTCGAGCCGATGCCCAGACCGTCGCCGATCGGGACGATCGTCGCATCGAGTTGCGGGTGGTTGAGGAACGCCTTATTGAAATCGCGGATCGCCTTGGTCGCTTCGGAATCGTGGTGCGACGGTTCCGCTCCCGAGCGTCCGCTCCACAGCAGATTATCGACGATCACGAGTCCCGAACGTTTGAGCAGCGATACCGAGAGATCGAGGTATTCTTCGTATTCGGTCTTCACGGCGTCGATGAAGACGATATCGAGATTGCGTACCGGAAACGTCGGCAACACTTCGAGCGCGGGCTGATTGATGATCTCGATCATGTCGAACTTGTCGGCGCGGCGCAGAAACTCCGCCGCGATCTCCGTGCGTTCGGCATCGGGATCGATCGTCCAAATGCGGCCGGCCGGCGGCATCGCCAGCGCCATCCAAAGCGTCGAATACCCGTACGCGGTCCCGATCTCGAGAATGCGATTGGCCTGCATTGCGTGGACGAGCAGCGAGAGCATCCGTCCCGTTTCGCGATCGACGATCGGAATATCGTCGGCTTTTCCATGCTGCTCGAGTTCGAGTAAGAGCGGATCCGGATTGCGATGCAGCCGCCTCAGATAGTCGATGTCGCTCACACGGCGACGTTTGTGGCGACGGAACGCAGGGAACCTCTCGAAGGCTACGTCTCGCCGGAACAAGAGTGGCCCAGCATCCGTCGAACGACGCGACTCCGAATTCGCCCAGGCGAACTTAAGACAAGAACGACATCCGCCGGTGGAAACGGTTCGTGAATACGAACCCGAAGCCATCGGAGGACCGGTTCGGCGCCGCCGGTGCCGAACGAAACACCGCCCCGATCTAAACTGGAGTTATGTATGCCGACCTTGGCACAAGAATCGTACGCACCGCAAAAATGGGACCTCGCCGGTCTCCAGGGCATTTCCGACCAGACGCTACAGGTGCATTTCGGCCTGTACGAAGGTTACGTGAAGAATACGAATCTGCTCAACGAGCAGATCCACGCGAAAATTGCCGCGGGTCAGGCAGCCGCGTCCGATCCGGCATTCGCCGAAATCACGCGCCGTCTCGGCTTCGAGTACAACGGCATGGTGTTACACGAATACTATTTCGACAACATGACCAAGAGCCCGGCTGCTGCACCGACCTCGGGCGCTCTGCACGACGCGCTCGCCGCGGGCTACGGCGATTTCGAAACCTGGAAGAAAGATTTCGCGGCGACCGGCGGCTTGCGCGGCGTGGGCTGGGCCATCGCGTATCAAGATCCGAAGACGGGCCGCATCTCCAATCACTGGGTGACGCTGCACGAAGACGGCAACGTCGCGGGCTACAAACCGATCTTGGTCATGGACGTCTGGGAGCACGCGTTCCTGCTCGATTACAAACCTGCGGAACGCTCGAAGTACATCGAATCATTCTTTGCCAACATCGCCTGGGACGTCGTCGCATCGCGTCTCGTCACCCCGAAATAACGTAACGGGAGTGGCCCGCCTCCGGTTGTTTCCCCTCAATGCCGTACTCTTTCCGGGGGCGGTCCTCAACCTCCACATCTTCGAGCCGCGCTACAAGCAGATGATCTCGGAGTGCCTCGAGGAAAAAGAACCGTTCGGCGTCTGCCTCATTCGAGAAGGCGACGAGGCGGGGGATACGGCCGTGATGCCGCACGAGGTCGGCACCACGGCCGAGATCAACGACGTGACGTCGCTCGAAAACGGACGATATTACATCAGCACGACGGGCCGGCGCCGTTTTCGCATCGACCGCGTTATCGCACGCGAGCCGTTCCTGACCTGCGAGGTCACCTATCTCTCGGAAGAGCCGGCCGACGACGGCGGAACGATCGAAGGTCTCGTCGACGAGATCCGTTCGGTCTTCCGCGATTATCTGCGCCTGCTCGTCGAGTTCTCCGGTATGCACGGCGATGTCGATTTGCCCTCCGATCCGATCGAAGCGTCGTTCCTCATCGGCGACGCGCTGCAGGTGGCCGATTCGATGAAGCAGCGGCTGCTCGAACTCTCGAGCACGGAGCAGCGTCTTACGGTCGAACTCGGGTTTTTACGCCGGCTGCTGCCGCAGCTGCGGTCCCTGCTGGAACGCAAGCGCGAGACCCCGCAGCCCGCACAGCCCGCGACCGCGCCCGTGCAAGGCGGTCAATTCCGCGCGGCGCAAGAGAAATTTTTCGGCAAACACTTCAGCTTGAACTGACGTCCTCAAGCGGTTAACGATTCCGCGGCCGAGAGCACGTTGCTCATGAGCGCGACGTTCGTGACCGGTCCGACGCCGCCGGGCACGGGCGTGATTTCCGACGCGACGGTCGAGGCGCTCTCGAAATCGACGTCGCCCAGCAGCTTGCCGTCGACGACGGTCGTGCCGACGTCGATGACGACCGCACCCGGGCGCAGCCACGACGCATCGACCAGATGCGGCGCACCGGCCGCGACCACGACGACTTCCGCTCGCTTGACGTGATCGACGATTGCGTTGCTCTCTTTGTGCACGACCGTGACCGTCGCGCCTTGCGCCATGATGAGCAGGGCGACGGGAAGGCCGACGACATTCGAACGCCCGATGACGGTGACGTCGCGCCCCTGCAGCGGCCACGCGGCGCTGCGTTCGAGCAGCAGCATGACGGCTGCGGGCGTCGCGGGCACGAACCGCGTGCCGCTCGCAAACGCGAGGCGGCCTTGGTTGTACGGATTGGCGCAGTCGACGTCTTTGAGTGCGGGCATCGCACCGGAAATCTTGCGGATCGAGAGATGCGGCGCGAGCGGCTGCTGCAGGATGACGCCGTGCACGGCCGGATCGCGGTCGTACCGTTCGAGCGCTTCGCGCACGCCTTCGTCGTCGATCTCGAGCGGCAACAGGTCGACCGTAACGTCCACGCCGATTTTCGAACCGAGCGACTTCATCCCGCGGACATACGCGAGGCTCGATTCGTCCTCGCCGACCATCGCGACGAGCAGGTGCGGTGCGACGCCGCGCTCGCGCAGCGCGGCGGCACGCGCGGCGAGCCTCTCGCGCAGATCGCTCGCGAGCGCGCGTCCGTCGAGAATCCGTGCGGCCATCGCTCGCGTAGTTACGTGCCTCATGGCGCGAGGTCCCCGCGAAAGCAGCCGCCGATGGCGATGCGCTTCTGCAGCAATTCATCCGCGTTGATCGCGGTGATCTGTTCGTAATACGAGCTATCGGGCGACTCGAACCAGTATGCGCCGCCCGCGGTCTTCACGATCCAGCCCGACGGCGCGTCGTCGTAGCGAACGAACCAGAGGTTCGTGACCGTCGTACGATCGGCGCTCCCGTTGCCGACGTTCGCACCGATGGCGGTGAAAGAAGACGCGCAGCGCGCGCCGGTCGAAGGCGCGTCGAGTCCGGGACGGAGCCTGCGCACGAGCATCCCGAGCGGATCGAGCAACGCGGCGGCGACGATGGCGGTCGAAACGAATGACGCAGGTACGATTGCGTCTGCTACGCGAGGCCGCAATTGCGGTCCCGTGCCTTCGAGGAGAAACCTACGTGGAATTCGTCCGGCGCGAGGTGCGCCTGCGTGCCGATTTCGATCTGCATCTCTTGAACGAAGCGCTTTCGTCGTTTCGCGCGCAGTACAGCCTGCCGCCCGAACGCGGCGTGTGTGCGGCGGCCGTCTTCGCCCGCGTCGCCGAACTCGTGCTGGGTTCCGCTGCGGCGGCGCACCGGCATTCGACGCGCGTCGTATTCGAAGGCGTGCCGATCGTCGCCGGAGTCGTCGCTCCCGGAACGATCGTGTTCGAAGGCTCGGTCGACGAAACGAAAATGGGTGACTGGTGAACGCGAGCTAGAATCCGCTCGCGCGCAGCGCGCGAGCGACGAGTCCGGGATATTC
>CAZZUZ010000085.1:0-9341 GCA_964657315.1 Vulcanimicrobiota bacterium | reverse complement strand
GATGCCGGCCAGCGCCGGCGGAATCAACGCCGCTTACGCGCGAACGATCGCGGACGTCTCTTCGCGCGATCCCGGGAGGGCGCTCGCGACGCTGGCGCTGGTCGCGCCCGCAGCGCGGCTCGACGTCATCGACGATGCGGCGTGGTGCGGCGATCCGGCGCGCAAGATGGCCGGCGCCGTTACGACCAGCGACTTCGCCGCAGCGCTCAAGGGCGATCTCGCCGACCGGCTACGCGCGGCGTGCGCGATCAAGAAGCGGAGCGCGCCCAAACGGCACGGACGTCCCAAGCATGCCGCGCACGGCAAGGCGAAGCCGAAGGCAAAAAAACACTAGACGCTATCGCGCGACGCATACGGCCACGGGCCGAAGGGCAGCACGAGCGACGCCGTGCCGCGCACGTTCGCGACCGGCACGAGCCCGTAATAACGCGAATCCCAGCTGCGCGGATGCGGGCTCCACAGCCAGATGTATCCCGACGGAATCTTGTAGGTCCCCAGCGGCAGATGCTGCAGCGGGCGATGCTTCGAATCGAACGTCGAGAGCGCGCTACGCGATACCGCGCGGCCGTTGACAGTCAGTTTTCGCGTTTCCATCACGACCGAGTCGCCGGCCGTCGCGAGCACGATCTTGAGCATCGGCACGACGCCCCCGCCGCAATCGCCGCGCAAGAGATAGTCGCGTTGGCGCGCGAGGACCGCCGCGGCCAGCGGCGGGCAGGCGGAAACGATGTCGCCCGAAGCGACCGGCTTCGCGAGCGGTGCGATCGTGTAGACGCCGATCGGCATGCTCTCGGTCGTATTGACGGCGAGGTGCATGGCATGGATCGCGATCGCGACGAGCAGCATCCCCGTGAGGAAGGCGAACAATCGGCCCACGCGGCCGCGGCTGAAACGGAACGGGCGTTCGGGCAAAACGGCGTCAGTCACTACCCCGTTTCTTTCGACGCCTGGAGTGCGTCCCTGCCACGATGACGAAACGCCGGAGCGTGCGGCCGATCTTCTTCGCACCGTGGTGGTATTTCGTCTGGACGGGCGGCAAGCGGTATTCCCTTCGCCGTTCGATTTTGCTCGCCGCGGCGGTCGTGACGCTCGCCGAGATCGTCGTCTGCGCCGCGCGCTTCGCGTTCGGCGGCGCGCGGCCGAGCATTCCCGTCGCACTCGCAACGGCACAGGTTTCGGCGCTTGCGGTCGCGTGTTTCGCGCTGCTCGAAGCACCGTTCGCGGTCGCCGTCGATTCGGTGCGCGCGGGCACGTGGTCGCCCGGTCGCTTGCGCTCGGTGAGCTACGGCATGCAAGTCGCCTATGCGGCGGGCTTCGCCGGATGCGCCTTCGTGCTCGCGCCGAGGATCGGGCCGCTCGCCGAGATCCTACATCGCGTCCGCGTGCAGAATGGGCACGCCGGCGGGGATGCGCGATTCATCATCGGCGCCACGCTGATCTTCGTGCCCCTCGTGCTCGGGGCGCGACTGCTCGCGCTACGCGCGCCCGCACCGCGTCGAGCGGACGCGAGCTTCTTCCCACGTCCGAACGCCCGACACGCGTTCGGCGAACGCACGTACCGCAAAATCGACGGGCCCGGCGAGCCGCCGATCGCGCCGCTATCGCCGCGCCCCGCTCGGATCGTCAAGGTCGACGTCGGGCCCGCCGAGCCGCTCGACCCCTGAGGGCGGCTCATCGCGGCGGATGCGAAACGGCTGGAGCAGCGCGTACAGCACGACGCCCGCGACGATGCCGAAGAAACCGTCCCGCGTAAACGTGAAACCGCAGGCGACCCACGCGACCGGGATGCCGATCATCACGACGACGAGATACCGGCCGAGCGTGCGGCGTGCCGCGCGGCCGATCTTCGCATCGATCTTGGCTTCGAACGATGCGATCGCGTATTCCGCGGCCTCGAGTGCAGGACCGAGCATCGCGCGTCGTTCGAGCAGGGCGCGGACGCCGCCTTGGGTATTTCTGCGGAGAATGGAACGTCAACCGGACCCGCAAGCGCAGACCGACCATGTCGAGCACGTCGAGCCGGTTCCGCCGTCGGAAGCGGCGGCGGATGCGCCCGCAGCGGTTCCGCCGATCTTGCAATCGGAGCTCGCCGGTCCGCTAGAAACGCTGCTGCCCGGCGCGAGGCGCGGCGACGGCGAGAGCAAGCACGAGGCGCAGGTCCTTCGCGCCCAATACAACGCGTTCGTCGAGCAGCATCACGACATCACGGCCTGGAGCGGCGTCGCGGCCGTGGGAACCATCGTCGCGCACGAGGCCGACAGCGTCGTGATGCACGTCGGCCGCCATTCCTACGTCAAACTGGACGTCGAGAGAGATCTCCACGGCGCGGTTCCGGAGATCGGCAGGCGGATCGAAATAGAAAGCGACGGCACGTACAAGGACAGCACGCACGGCCGCGAGCAGACGCTCGAACGCGGCTTACAACGTTAGCGGGCGCGAGCAAGGCAAGCGCAGAATGGGAAGGCGATGACCGTGTTACAACACGCCCGTATCGTATTCGTCGCCGTTTCGGCGGCGATGCTACCCTTGGGTTCCGACGCGAACCAGAGCGGTCCCGCGGCCGATATCGCGTCGCTCGCGCAGCATCGAGCGTCGGTCGCTCGCGTCGAAGTCTTCGCCTTGTCCGCGAACATCTCGACGGCGATCGCCGTCACGCCCGCCGCACTCGAGAGCTTCAACGGCGTGCGCAAACGTACGCTCGTCAAACGCGCGGACATCGACGCCCTGCTTGACGCGCTCGTCCGTTCGCACGCAACTCCCGGCAAAGATCTCTTCGACGCACGCTACGGTCTCGCGTTCGAGAATCGGCGCGGCGTGCGCGTGCTGACCGTTTATACGAACGCATTCGCATCGAGCGGCGCGGTCGACTCGCGCCCGGCCTATTTCGACAAACCCACCGTCCTCTCGACCGCGCTCGAACGCGCGGCACGATAAGTTTAAGGAGAATCGCGTGTCAAACCCCTATCAGCCGCTCGCGCCCGCTCCCAAGGAATTCACGCTCGACGAAGCGCTCAAGGCGACCGTCGCCAAAGACGGCACCTACCATTGCGGCAAACTCGAATTTCCGAACCAGCGCGACTACAACGACTTCGTCGCGGGTCAGCGCGCGCTCGGCGGAACGCCGCAGCAACTGGCAACGCTGAACTACGTCGAGACCAACGGTCACGCGCCGCACATGGGAGCCATGGAAGCGGCGCCCAAAGGCACGAAAGTCGAGGACCTGCTCGACGTCAAAGGCAAGACGCCCGACGCGAACGGCTTCTACCACATGGGCACGCTCCTCGTGCACAAGGACGAGATCAAACAGTTCGATGCGTTGCAGCGGGACGCCACCGCGCGAAATCCGGAAGCATTGAATGCGCTCTACCACTTGGAACACGCACCCGATAAAGACGTCACGTTCCGTGTGACAAAAGATAACGATCGCGGCGACCGCTACGATCCCAACACCAATACGATCTATTGGAATCCGCATACGATGATCCGCGACGCGTACAACAAGGAACCCGTTTCCGCGGAGACGGCGGGTCTGCACGAAGTCGGCCATTGGGCCGGTCGCGACGTGGGTCAGACGCTGCAGCGCATTCCCGCCGGCAAGTGGGAGAACATGGAAGAGAAGCGCGTCATCGAGGGCGTCGAGGCGCGCGACATGGCTCTGCAGCATCGTGCTCCGCGGCACTCGCACTACGGTTGGCCGCTGCCGACCGACAAAATCGATTCGATCACACCCTCGCTCACGACGACGCAAAACGGCGTGACGCGCGAGATGCACGCGCCTTACACGCAGAGCGGGCACGTCATGAGCGTCAACAACGACGGAACGACGACGATCGCGATTCGCGGAGACGGGAAACATCCCGACCATCAGGTGACGTACAAGACCGAACAGCTCTCGCTCGCCATGGGGGGGCAAGATCCGGCGCGCGTGCTGAGCGATGCGATCTCGCACAAAGATACGGTGCAGTTCCAATTGACCGCCGACGGCAAGATGCTGTATTCCGATCCCGCGCAACAGCAGCGTCAAGCGGGCCCGGCGCACGATCCCGGTTTCAAGTATCCCGATCAGATGTACGCGACGCACGAACCCGTGCCGCAGCAAACGCAACAACGACAGCCCGTAGAGGTGGGCCGCTAATATGAGCTTTACGGACAAGATCGCTACCGCGCGCACATCCGCCACCGCGCTCGCAATCTATCGGATCCCGGAGAACATCCTGACCTTCGTCGCGGTATCCGCCGGCGCGATCGAGACCTTCGCCGGCGTCGCACGCGACGACATCGACGATGCGGCGACGATCGCGGCCGCGCTCGACGCGATCGCGCAGAGTAAGCCCGTCGCCGACCCCAAGCCGCTCGACGCCCGCTACGCCCTCATCTTCACGAACGCCTCGGGCGAACGCGTCTTGCGCGCCTACAAGGGGCTCTTCGCCTCCAACGGCCAGATCGACGACGAGTCGTGTGCGTACGACGAACCCGCCCTCGACGGCTGGCTGCACGCTCGTTACGCGGGCGCACCCGCCTAGCCGCAGAACGCCGCGGTGCGATGCCGCTCGATCACGCTCCCAGCGTATCGAGCGGCGCGACCGCGAACCATTTGTCGCCATTGCGGGCGAGCAGGTCTGCAGCCGAGCCCGGACCGTCTTGGCCCGCCGCATAGATTTCCGGCTCGCCGTCCCGTTGCCACGCCTCGAGCACGGGATCGACGGCCTCCCATTCGAGCTCGATCATGTCGCTGCGTTGGAAGAGGAGTTGATCTCCCGTGAGTGCGTGATAGAGCAGCGTCTCGTAGCCGACGTTGGGCGGCTCTTTGAAGGTCGTCTCGTAGCGGAAACCCATCGATGCCGGCCCGAGCGCGAGATCCACGCCTGGCCTCTTCGCCCCGAAGCGCTGCGTCATGCCGCGCTGCGGATCGATGCCGAGCAGCAAGAGGTCGGGCGAATCGAAGTCGCTCGGAATCGGGCTCGCGGTCTCGCGTAGCGTGAGCGCGATCGTCGTAACGTGCGCGCTCATGCATTTGCCCGTCCGCAGATAGAACGGAACGTCGCGCCACCGATCGTTGCCGATGCGCACGTCGAGCGCGGCGTACGTCTCGATGCGGCTGTCGCGTGCCACGTTGTCTTCTTCGCGGTAGGCGCGCACCGCTTTGCCGTCGATCGAGCCCGCGCCGTATTGACCGCGAGCCGCGGCGCTCGGGCCGAGCGGTTGGATTTCGCCGAGCAACTTCGCCTTCGCGTCGCGTACGACGTCGGCGTCGAACGTACGCGGCTTGTCCATCGCGACGAGCGTGAGCAGGCTGAAGAGATGGTTCGGCATCATGTCGCGTAGCGCGCCCGTGCCCTCGTAGAACGAACCGCGATCCGCGACGCCTACGGTTTCGGCCGCCGTGATCTGCACGCTCGCGATCGACTCGCGATTGAAGAGCGGCTCGAGGAGTCCGTTTGCGAAGCGCAGCGCGGAGATGCCCTGCACGGCTTCTTTGCCGAGGAAATGGTCGATGCGGAAGAGCTGCGACTCGGCCGCGAGCGACGTCAGCTTCTCGTTGAGCTCGCGCGCGGATTCCGCGTCGCGGCCGAACGGCTTCTCGACGATGACGCGACGGAACGCGCCGTCTTTCTCTTCGAGCAAACCGGCAGTACTCAAGCCCGCGACGATCTGCTCGAAAAATCGCGGCGCGACCGCGAGATAGAACAACACGTTTCCGGAGCCGTGCAAACGTTTCGCGAGCGCCGCGTAATCGTCCGTACTCGTGAAGTCGAATTTGACGTAATCGAGCGAGCCGAGCACGGCCGAGCGCGCACCCGCGTCGTGCTCTTTCTGCGATGCGTCGGGGCCCTGTTTCTTCGAGAACGCATCGAGCGCGTCGCTCATTTCGCCGCGCCATTTATCCGTATCGCGATCGTTGTGATCGAGACCGAGAATTTTCGTGCCCGGATCGAGCAGACCCGAGGCCGCGAGATCGTAGACCGCCGGCATGAGCAGCGTTTTGGTGAGATCGCCGACCGCGCCGAAGACCGCGATCGTGCACTGTGGTGTCGGATTCACGCCGTCTACGCCTTCGGCACCTCGACGTGGCCGCCGAACTCGAAGCGCAGCGCAGACAATAATTTGTCTTGGAAGTCGGCGTTTCCGCGCGAGCTGAAGCGTGAGTAGAGCGCGGTCGTGAGGACCGGCGCGGGGACGCCTTCGTCGATCGCGGCCTTGATCGTCCAGCGGCCCTCGCCCGAATCCGAGACGCGGCCGGTGAACTGCGAGAGCGCCGCGTCTTTCGTAAGCGCGTTCGCCGTGAGATCGAGCAGCCACGACGCGATCACGCTACCGCGACGCCAGACCTCCGCGACATCGCCGAGGTCGATGTCGTATTTGTAGAGTTCGGGATCGCGCAGCGGCGTCGTCTCGGCGTCGTGTTCGGCGGCCGGAGCGTTGCCGACGTTGGCGTTCTTGATGATCGACATGCCCTCGGCGTAAGCGGCCATGATGCCGTACTCGATGCCGTTGTGCACCATCTTCACGAAGTGGCCGGCACCGTTGGCACCGCAGTGCAGATACCCGTCTTCCGCGGTCCCCGTATTCGGCGGACGTCCCGGCGTCTTCGGAATGTCGCCGATTCCGGGAGCCAGCGTCTTAAAGATCGGGTCGAGATGCTTTACCGCGGTATCGGAGCCGCCGATCATCATGCAATAGCCGCGTTCGAGACCCCACACGCCGCCGCTGGTGCCGACGTCGACGTATTCGATCTGCTTCTCCTTGAGAAACGACGCGCGCTTGATGTCGTCGACGTAGTACGAATTGCCGCCGTCGATGAGGATGTCGCCGGGTTCGAGCAGCTTCACGAGATCGTCGATGCTGGAATCGACGACGCCCGCGGGCACCATCAGCCAGATCGCTCGCGGCTTGGAGAGCTTGCTGACAAATTCTTGTAAAGACGCGGCACCGGCAGCGCCGTCACCGGCGAGGCCTCGGACGGCGTCGGCGCTGCGATCGAAGACGACGCATTCGTGACCGCCCTTCATCAGACGGCGCACCATGTTTGCACCCATTCGGCCGAGGCCGATCATCCCGAGTTGCAAGTCCTGCTCCCTACGCGGCGGATAGTGTTCTGTGGCTCCTACCCTCTCTATACGCGAATACCGCGCGGTCCCTTCGCATACGTCAGCGCGTTGCCGACCGCTTCGTGCAGCGGCCACAGCGAACCGATCGAACGCGCCGCGTCGTAGCCGAAAACGCCGAGAGCGTCCGCAAGGGCCGCATCGTCGCGTTGCCGCCGAGGCTCTTCGATCGGATGCATCGGCTGATCGTACTGTTTGCGCGCGGAGTCGGCCGCCCCGAGCAATTTCCCGGCGAGCGACGCATCGCCGCCGGTTGCGAGATGGTGCGCGACCTCCTCGAGCAAAAATATTTCCAGAATCTTCGCACCGATGCGGCGCGCGACCGCGACCGTCTCGTCGCTGCAGGCGATGGCATCGATCGCATCGCCGCGACGCCACGCCGCACTCGAGCGCACCGACAACGCCCACGCCTCGTTCTCCGGCAGCATCAGCGCGCGCGCGCGCTCGAGCGCGGCATCGGCATAGGCGACCGCGCTCGAGAGGTCGTTCTCGTAGAGCGCGCAGACCGCCAGGTTATTGAGACCGATGAGCGCCTCGCGCGTGGCGCCGCTCTGGGTGCCGAGTTCGACCGCGCGCGCGTACGTGCGTCGCGCTTCCGCCACGTCGCCGAGCGAGAGGTGGGCCTGCGCGACGGTGAGCAGCGCGAAGACCTCCGATTCGCTCGATCCGAGTCGACGGGCGATCCCGACGCCCTCGAGACCCGCGGCGAGCGAACCCTCGATGTGCCCGACGACGCCGTACACGCTGCCGAGCGTGACGATGGCCTGGAGCTGCGCGCGCAGGTCGCCCGTCCGCGCGGTCGCTTCGCAGGCAGCTTCGGCGTAGGTCATCGCGCGTTCGACGTCGCTGAGCTGGCGCGCGAGAACCGACGCCGACCGAGCCGCGATGCCGTAGAGCGGATGGTCTTTTGCAATCGCCGCGAGCGCCGTTTCGAGCAGTCGCAGGCCTTCGGCATTGCGATACGCGTCGGTCCAGAATTGGGCGAGCGCGACGCACGTTTCGAGGCCGCGTTCGACTTCGGATCGATGCTCGAACGCATGATCGAGTGCGGCGATGATGTTGTTGCAATCGATCCGCAGCTGCGGATAGACGCGCTCGCGGCCGGCTCCGGTGAGGTGTTCCGCAAGCGACGATGCTTTATCGATAAAGTATTTTGCATGACGCTCGCGTGCCCCCGGACCGTCGGCCGACTCATCGAGTTTCTTGCGGGCGAGTTCGTATGCGGAGAAGAGTAATTTATAGTGCGCCGTGGCATCGGCGGCGTCGGCGTGCGCGGTCGCGACGACCATCGAATGGTCGAGCACTTCTTCCAGCGCCGCGCGCGCGTCTTCCGGTCCGTCGAAATCGCAGACGGCCCGCGCCGCATCGAGCGTGAAACTCCCGCCGAAGACGGCGAGCGCGCGAAAGGCGCGCTGCGCTCGCGCGCCGAGCAGCGCGTAACTCCAGGCGTATGGGGCTTCGAGCGACGTCTGGCGCGCCTCGCGATACGGATCGACCAGGACGGGCATACGTTGGCGCACGAGGCTCTCGAGTTCGGCTAAGGTCGTGACGCGCAGACGCGACGCGGCGAGTTCCAGCGCGAGCGGGACGCCGTCGAGCATCGAGCAGATCGAAACGGCGATCGCGATCGGCGTTTCGTAGACGCCCGTCGGCTGCACCGCTTCGGCACGATCGAGGAACAGCCGAACCGCGGGCGCGAGCGCCGCGTCGGAATCGTCGCCGCCCGATGCCGGCAGCTCCAGCGGCGCGAGCCGCCATTCGACTTCGGGCGGCACGTGCAGCGGCCGCCGGCTCGTCGCGAGGATCTTCGTCGCGGGGGAAACCGCGAGCACGTACTCGACGACCGCGGCGCACGCTTCTCGCACGTGTTCGCAGTTGTCGACGACCAGCAGCGCCGCGCGGTGCGCGAGCAGCGTTTCGAGCGAATCGCCGCTGCGGCGGCCGTCGCCCGCGATCGCATCGAGCGCGATGCGCTCGAGGTCGCCCGAGGCCGTCGCCGTCGAGAGATCGACGAAGTAGGCGCCGTCGGCGAAGTCGAGTTCGCGCAAACGCGCGACGCGCGTCGCGAGGCGTGACTTTCCCATGCCCGGCGCACCCGTGATCGTGATGAGGCGGCGGCGAAATCAGGCCAACGCCCGCCGTGGTGAGCCGGGTCTTGGCGACCCAGGGATAAACCTTGGAGCCGGGCAATTGGCCGCCTTCGCCGGGCTTCGCGCCCTGCGCCATCTTGATTTG
>CAZZUZ010000084.1:961-9420 GCA_964657315.1 Vulcanimicrobiota bacterium | reverse complement strand
TGGAGAAGCTTTGAAGGCTCGCCGACATTCTTTCATCCCGAGCGCATCAGTATTGGCCCTCGCACTTTCGGCATGCGGGGGCGGCGGAGGCACCGCGCCTCCGCATTCTCCGGCGACGCCGCAGCCGTCCCCTACGAACACCCTGCTGCAGCAGTCGACCACCGTGTCGTTCACGATCACCTATCCCGCACGCAATACCGCAACGACGAGCAAGCGCAAACGTAACTACATCTCGCCATCGATTGCAAGCCTCTCGATCGCGATCGACGGCCTCACCCCGGCCGTCTTTAACGCACCCGCCCTCACGGGCTCGCCGCAAACCGTCACCGAAACCGTTGCCGCGCCCCCCGGCAACGACACCTTCGCGATCGAGGAATACGACGCAGCGAACGCTACGGGCAACGAACTCGGCAAAGTCTCGATGAACGCGACCGTCGTCGAAGACCAAAGCAACGTCATCTACCTCACGGTCGACGGAGAACTCGCGAAGATCGCGATCGAGCCCGTCGCGAGCCCGTTCCTCGAAGGCAGTCTAGCCGCAGGCTATACGCTCGTCGGCTATCAGCCCCAGACGTTCATGGCCGTTCCGCAAGACGCCGATGGCAACACGATCGTCTCCCCGGGCGCCATCCCCGGCATCACCGTGGCCAGCGGCATGCCCGCCGCAATCGTGGCGACGCAAGGCGCGAACACCAACACGTTCACGCTCCAAGCGCCCGCCCCCACGCCAAACGTCACGATCACCGCGATGGGCACGAACCTCGAAGGCGCACCGGTCACCTCGGCCTTCAACGCCGACGCACTCGCCGCGTTCTACATCGCCGACTATCTCGACGAGAAGATCCGCGTCTTCGATGAAAACGGCACGCCCATCGCGTTGCCCACGGGCGCCTTCGCCGGCGTCACCAACCCGAACGGACTCGCCTTCGTCCCCGGCGGCAACGGCTCGGTCTTCCTCACCGAAACCTCGAACTTCCAGCAGCCGCTCGTCGCGAGCTTCGACTTGAACGGTAATCCGCTCGCGCTCGCTCCGCAATCCTTCTCCGGACTCGACCAACCGCTCTACCTCGGCTACGGCAACGGTAAACTCTTCGTGCCGAATTACTACAACAGCACGGTCTCCATCTTCGACACGAGCGGCAACGCCGCAACCGCACCGACCGCAGCGTTATCCGCGCTCACCCTCCCCGTCGCGTCGCTCTACGATCCCGACAACGGCGAACTGTACGTCACGAACCTCGGCAACAACACGATCAACGCCTACAACGTAACGACGGGCGCGATGCTCGCGACCGCAACGACGGGCAGCAAGCCGATGGGCATCGCCTACGATCCGAGCGCGAGGACGCTGTACGTCGCCTTCGCCGGCACGCTCGGCGGTGCGCTCAACGCACCGAGCGTCGAAACGCCGACCCCGGGCGGAGTCGACGAATTCAACGCCGCCGACCTTTCGGCCGTCACGAACACCGGCGGCTTCCTCGTCGTGAGTCCCGAGTCGTACTTTACCGGCATCGCATTCGATCCGTACACGAAACTCGTCTATGCCGCCGACGCCGGAATGAGCAAGATCGACGTCTACAACGAGGCCGGTACGGCGCAAACCCCGAGCGGCGGTTTCACGACGATCTCGGCGTCGAACGCCCCGGCTTCCGAACCGCAATCCATCCTCTTCGTTCCGTAATGGAGTCTCTCATCAGACGTCAACTGCTGCTCGCCGCCTGCACCCTAATACTAGCCGGCTGTGGCAACGGCGCGATGTCTCACCTCGTCCCCAATACCGCCGGCCGCAGCGGCGGCAACAGCACGACGGTCTCGAACGGCGCGTTCAACCCCAACATCAAGAACGTCGTCGTCGTCATTCTCGAAAACCGCTCGTTCGACAACATGTTCCAATTCCTCGACCACAACTACGCGAACATCGCCGACATCTCCGCAACCGGCGCCGTGCATTCCGCCGCATACTCGGGAAACGAGCCGACGAATCACGGCACGCCGGTAACGCTCTCCTCGCAGACGCTCGCCGCATCGAGCACCGACGTCGGCCACAGTCATAGCAACTTCTTGCAAGACTACGATGGCGGCGCCGACGACGGCTGGACCGGTATCGGCTACGGCTACGTCCCGAAATCCGAAGTCCAGCCTGACCTCGACATCGCTAACGAATTCGCGATCAGCGACAATTTCTTCCACGGCATCACCGCGCCGACGTTCCCGTCGCACGTCGAGATCGGCGGCTCGTCGACCTACGGCGTCATCGACAACCCCTCCGACCAGATCTGGGGCTGCGACGCCGCACCGGGCACGACGACGGGCCTATTCGATCCCAACGCCCCGGGCGAAGAAGATCCGACCGGAGGCCCGTTCCCATGCTTTGACGAGCTATCGATCTTCGATCTGCTCGATCGCGCGCAGCCCGCTCCCGTATCGTGGAAATTCTACAGCGAGCCGATGGGTTATTCCGCCGCAGGCAATGAGGAGATCCCGGGCTACTATCGGCAGATTCGCTACGGTCCGGACTGGAACAACAACATCGAAGACTCCGACACGTTGCTCGCGACCGCATTCGCGGACTCCGTCGGGACGTGTTCGCTCGCACAAGTCAGCGAGTCGATTCCGAACGAAGCGTCGACCGATCACGCGGGCACGCCGTCGCTCGGGCCGATGTATCTCGAAGCGCTCGTCAACGCGTTCGGCGAGAGCGCGTGTTTCGACAATACGCTCATGATCATCACCTGGGACGATTGGGGCGGCTGGTACGATCACGTCACACCACCGACGAGGCCCAACGGCACGCACCTGAGCTTCCGCAAACCGATCATCTTCGTCGGCGGGTACGTCAAGAAAGGCCCGATCGTCAACGGCGCGCAGGAAGCCTACGTAACGCACGTGCTCACCGAGGACGCTTCGATCAACAAGACGATCGAGAACCTCTACGGCCTCGGCACGCTCGGCGCCGACGACGTCAACGCGAACGACTTCCGGGACGTGCTCATGCCCGCAAACGCGACGCCCGCACCGTTCGTGCCGATTACGTCGGCGGAACTCGCCGCCGTCCCGCTACCCAGCCCCGCATCGCCGCTACCGATCAACGCGGTGCCGCGACCGCACCGCAAGCAGAGCCGGCCGCTCTTCCGCATCGTGCCCCCGAATTTCGCCGGCGGCAAAGACGTGCGCGGCAAGACCTTCGACGCCGACGACGACTACTACGGAAAGCAATCTGCCGATTATTAAGCTCCATACCGTCGCGCCGAGCGTTGCCGCCGGTATCGCAAGTGCGGCCATCCTCGCAACCGCGGCCGTAGTGACGACGCCCGCAAAGAGCGCAACGATCGATCACGTGCGCGGCAAGATCCTCGGCACGACCCTGACGAGCCTCGACGTCGGCTCGCCCGCCGCCGACGACATCCACCTCGACATGTCGCGCGAACCCTTCGTCGTCATCGCGGAGCCCAGCCACCTCGACGCCGTCCATACCGGCGACTTCGTCAGCATCATCCTCACGGGCAGCGGCGGCTCCCAACGCTCGCAAAGCGTCGTCATCGTTCCCGACACCGCGCACGTCTTCGAGAGCGGCCGTCACCCGTGGGATCTACCGGGCCGAAAAAGCCAGATCGTCAGCGGACGCGTCACGAGCATCGAAAAAACCGGCGGTAAAACGGCGTTCGTCGTTTCGTATGCGAGCGAACGGCGGCACATCGCGATAACGGCCGGTACGCCCGTCCTGTCGTTGCGTCCGGGCTCGCGTGCCGCACTCGCCGAAGCACACGCGGTCTTCGTCTTCGCCACAACGCCGACGAGCCTGCTGACCGACAGCGTCCGCAGCGTCATCGTCGGCGACGGAGCCCTCACGCTCCCGTTCTAGGCCGCGGACTACAGCGAAATATCGCTATACGAGCTGTCCGAGGCGAACAGACATTGCTCCGTCGTCGCAGTCGCAGAACCTGCCGGGAACGTCACCGCATACTCACCGCAACTGCCCGACGACAACCCCGTCGTGATCACCGTTCCATTGGCTTCCACGACGATCGGTCCCGGCTGATTGAGCGTCGCCTGCTGGTTGTCGCTAGCGAAGATCGGCGTCGCGTTTCCGCTCTGAGTCGGCCCGAACTCCAAGAATCCGTCGTAGACGTTGGACGTCACGTACGCGTTGCCGTTGGTATCGAGTGCGACTTGGCGCGGATCGGAAATCAGCGTGCTAGCTCCGGAGATCGACCGCAACACGACCGCTGGCCCCGAACTCGCGGCGGAAATCTCGTAAAGCGTCCCGGCAGTCGTATTCGTTGAGAGCGACCCGAGCGTATACATGTTCCCCGACGGATCGATCGCGAGCCCGAAGAACTTGTCCGACCCCGAAAGCCCGGAGAGCGAGATCGTCTTGAGCGGCGTCGCATTTCCGCTGCTCCCGGCAGCATAGACCGTGATCGTCGCGTTCGGATCGGCCTGCGCGACGGCCGCGTTTCCCGTGTTGAGCACGTAGATCGTGTTGTTAGGACCGATGCGCACCAATCGCGGCACGTTGAGCCCCGTCGCGGGTCCGGCGATGATCGATGCCGGCGCCATGTTGTCGTTGACCGTCGGATTGAAAACGTCGATCTGCGTGGTCAGGTCGTCGGATACGTAGATGAACCCGTTGCGATCGCGAGCGATACCCGAGGGGCTCTTGAGCGTCGTGCGATTCGTATAGGCATCTTGCTGGACGGTCGTGAGCGGCGGCTGCGACGAGCTGAATTTTGCGATCGAGTAACTCGAGAACACCCCGAGGCTGCCGCCCGGCGTTTCGTAAATGACGCCCGTCGGCACGGGCCCCGGCGTATAGAGATCGACGAAGTCGCGTCCGCTCAGCGATCCGTCTTCGTTCGAGGCGATGAAATTGCACGTGCCGTTGGCCTGCGCGCCCGTGATCGTGAAGGTCTGCGTCTCGCCCGAACCTTGCACCGGGCTCGCGCTCGCAACGCCGCCGCACGTCACCGGCATGACGGCGAACGCCCCCGTCGCGTGCGGCTCGTCGACGGTCAACACCGCGGTCTGCCCGAAATTCGAAAAATCCATCTCGAGCGGCGACACGTAAAAGGAGTCGAGCGTCTCCGACGCACCGGCGGCCGCATTCGCCGCAAGCGCGACCGTTGCGAAGTACCCCCGTGCACCGAGCCCGTCGTACGTCGCCGTAATCCGATCCGACAATGCGGTCGATGTCACGCTGCTCGAAGCCGCACCGCCGTTGAGCGAGAGACGCATGTGCGACCCCGTGTCGGTCACGGAAATCGTCACCGGATTCATGTACGGATCGGCCGACGTCGCGAGGATCGTGTCGTTGTCCGCATCGAGCGGCGTCACGCCGATCTGAAACGATCCGGGCGACCCGATGGCAAAGGTCTGCCGTCCGGGCGAAATCGCGAGCGAAGCGATCGTCGCGTCGATCGCGACGCTCACCACGTTATCGGCATTCACCGCGATCGACTTCGTAACCGCGCCCGTCCCGAGCTCGTGGGCGGAAGAGAAACTGCCGCCGGCCGGCGCCGCATCGTACAGCGTAAACGCGAAATCGTAGGTCCCCGCGTCGATCGGGATCGCGAGCGTACACGTGCGCGTGCCGCCGGGATCCGCGCTGCACGACGTAGAGGAAGGTCCGATGTCCGCCGTCACGTGCGCGACCGCCGTCGGGTTGGTACTCTGCGGATGCGTGTAGACGAGAATGTCGACACCGCTCGTCGCCGGCGAAACGAACTTCCGCGAACGCCGTACGGCCGCACTCGTCTGCGCACCGAACTTGATGACGACGCTCGCCGTCGCCGGCAGTGCCTTCGCCGAAGAAGAAGGTCGCGGAGCCGAAACCGAACCGCCACTCCCGCCGCACCCGGCAACGACCGCCGCCGCTGCGACGAATCCGAGCCAATGGCATTTATTAGTCATGATTGACGTTGTTAATCTCACAGGGCGAACTCCGCGGACGTACTGGTAGGCGCGATCTGCACCGTCGACTGCGGCGACGAAGCTCCATTGGCATAGACGGCAACCGACGTCACGGCCGAACTCCCCGATCCCGGATGGGTCAACACGTACACGGTCCCGGTCGTGCTCACCGCGATGCCTTGCGGCGACGTGAGGCCCGTCCCGGTGCGGATCGGCGTCGCCGCACCGAACGCATTGGAAGCGTACTCGAAGAATCCACCCGCCGCGGAGTCGACGACGTACACGTCGCCGGAAAGATCTAGCGCGATCCCGCCTTCGGCCGGCGCGTACGAGAGCGTGATCGTTCGAAACGGCGCGGTCGCTCCAAACGCGATCTCGTCTACGTATCCGCTGCTCCCGCAACTGTATGCGACGTACGTCCGCCCGGACGGATCGACCGCGATCGCGTCCACGATCGCGAACCCGGCGCAGCTAAAATTGGTCGAAGTAGCCGTCGAGACCGGCGTCGCGCTGCTCGAAGTTCCCGGCGCGAACGCCTGCAGTTCCGCGGTATTGAAGCCGCCGAATAAGTTGCCCACGAAAATGTCGCCCGCACGGTCGAGACCCACGCCCGCAACGAGCGCGGGCGACCCGTTCGACTGCGGAGGCGTCAACGTCGACGCAGGGGCGACGTTGCCGCTCGCGTTGGACGCGAACTCATCGATCTGCCCCGTCCCGATATCCGACACGTAGATGTTGCCCGCGGAGTCGCGCGCGATGCCGTTGAGCGATCCGATCGTCGTGGCCGCTCCCGAGATCGTTTGCACGAGGCTGCCGTCTTTGAGACTGAACGCTTCGATCGAGTTCCCACCGATGGTCGCGAAGATCCGCCCGACGGGTATGGTCACGACGCCCGGCACTTGATTGACCACTTTGATCTGCACCGCCGCGGTATCGGTCTCGCTCGTCGCGGTCACGTAGCACTGACCCGCAAGCGTCCCCGCAGACAGCACGAACGTCTCGTCGGGAACGCCCGCGGTAACGGCACTCGCAGACGTGATGTTCGTACAGTTCGGAGGCACCGTAATCGAGGCGGGCCCCGTATTGTGCGGCTCGTCGATCGTGACCGTCTGCGGCGCCGTCGTGCCTAAAAACGACACGAGGGTGAGCGAGGCGTTGAAGCTGTCGAGCCCCGCCGTCGCGTGGGTCGCGCCGCTCGCATTTGCGGCGATCGTCGCAAAGTAGCCGGCCGCACCGCCGCCGTCGTAAGCGACGGTGACCACGTCCGAACTCTGCGAGGTCGTGACGGATGACGCCGGCGCGCCGCCGTTGAGCGAGAGCGTCGTATGATTGCCGCCCGTATCGCTCGCCGTCAGCGTGATCGGATTCGCATACGCATCGGTCGGGCCGCCCGTGATCGCATTGCCGTCCGCATCGACCGGAGAAACCGCGAGCGTATACGAGAGCGCGCTCGTATTCACGTCGACGGTGCGCGCCGGTCCGAGCGTAATCGTAGAAATGAGCCCGCCGATGCCGATCGACACGACGTTCGCCATATTTTGAACGATCGGCGTCGCGGTAGCCGTCCCCGTCCCCAGCGCCTTCGCACTCGCAAAAGAATTGTTCACGGGCGCCGCGTCGTAGAGCGTCGCGACGAAATCGTACGTCCCCGGCGCCACCGGCAGCGCGATCGTACACGTGCGAGTCCCGCCCGAGGCCGTACACGCACTCGACGATGACGACACGTCGTACGTATAGGTAGAGATCGGCGTCGGATTCGAAGTGCGCGGACTCGTATACACGGCGAGCGAAATGCCGTTGGTCGACGGCGAAACGAACGCCGGCTTCGCATTACCGCGCGCCGTTTTCGCGCTTACCGGAATACCGAGCTTTAAGGTTGCGCTCGTCTCCCCAGGCGTCGACGACGACATCGAACCCGGCGCCGCAACGGCATGCGGCATCGTCCCGGGCGCGCCCCCGCCCCCCGCACAAGCGCTCAACGCAATCAGCGCGCCGGCAGCCAGCAAGCGAGTGTGAACGTTCGGCGACATCCGATCTCCTACCAAAAATGAAAGAACGCCGGAACTCAAACTCCGCCGTGACAGACTTTAGATACCACGAGTCGCCGCTTACGTCCCGCCACGCGTATTGACACGTTTGTATCGACGAGAACGAGTAAAAGAAGTCATGGCGGGCCGGAGCCTCGGCCAACGGTGTCTCTGAAAAGTCATGTCTAGCACTTCATAGACATGACAAAAAAGAATGTCATGCCGTCGGCGACCCCACCGAGCAAACCCATCCCCGGAAAACCGAGGTCTCACTTTGAGGTCCGGGCCGAGCCTCGGAATGTCGCCGAAAGCCCAACAGTGATGTCGTCGCGGCGTAGATGGCGAGTCGTTTCTAAAAGACCATTATCGAAAAATCCCTTCTCGTTCGCCAAGTTGCTACCGTACCCGGACTTCCGGCACCCCGCGCTTAACGACCGAAGGAGATGCAAGACTCGAGAGACGTACTCGACACCGTCGTTTCTTATGCGATCGGCGGCGTCGCACTCGCCATCGTATATTTTG
>CAZZUZ010000084.1:0-951 GCA_964657315.1 Vulcanimicrobiota bacterium | reverse complement strand
CCCCCAACTGTGCCGACACCCGAGTCCGAAACCCGCATCGGAGACGCCATCGCCGGAGCGGCCGTCATGGCGAACCCGCAAAGCGTTTTGAGCCAAACGTACATCGGCCGCGTAAAGGGCAAGACCGGCTCGTTCCACATCGATCAGATCCTCGTAAACGGGAAACGGCAAAAGCTCGCAGCCTCGAGCCCCGTAACCACCGTCGAACTCACGAAGGCCGTCGACATCGCCGTGCAGGGCTGGGCAATCGACAGCCGCCTTCGCAGATCCGCGTCGCGTGCGATCGCCGCCGTCGACGGTGAATACACCATCGCGCCCCTGACCGTAGACCGCCCGGACGTCGTCTCGGCCCTCAAACTTTCGCCGGAGGCGACGCGCAGCGGCTTCGCGCTCGACATACCGACGAACGATCTCGGCGCGGGCCGCCATCACATTCGCTTTCTCGTCATCGGCGCCGACGGTACGTCGCTGCTCGACACCGGCACATCGATCGACGTCGCAAAACGTGCGAACGTTTCACCGTCGGCTCGAACGCCGAAATAAGCGATGACCGCCGCAGCCAAACCCGTTCGCTGGGCGCTCGTCGCTTTCGCGTTCGCTCTCATAGCCGACATCGCATATTGTCCGAGGTCGTATCTCGCCGCAATGCCGGACGCTTTCTCGCGCGGTCCGCTCACCTATGTCCTCATGGGTGCAGGTGCCGGGCACGTTCACCAACTCGTTTTCGCCCGAATCGCACTCGCGCTCGTTTTTGCCGCATCGATTGCCTATTACGGTTTCGCGCTTCCACTCAAACGCTTTTTGTTTGCCGCCGCCGCGATCGTCTTCGCCGCGTTTCTGCTGACCGATCCGACGCCGTGCGTGACCGCGGTCGCGTTCGTCGCGATGCTGATCGTCGCACGCAAGTCGAAGCATCAGCCCTACGAAGCGATCGTGCTAGGCATCTTCACC
>CAZZUZ010000083.1:8417-9508 GCA_964657315.1 Vulcanimicrobiota bacterium | reverse complement strand
GCCGGAGCGTCGGCGGGCGATCGTCGACCAGGCGGCGATCGTGGCGGCGGGCGTGGCGGCCTTCATGGGGATCGCCGGAAATACGCTGCTGCGATACCTCGGGATTTCGCTCGCGGCGTTCACGATCGCGGGCGGGGCACTATTATTTTTGATCAGCATCGACATGATCTACGGGCGGCCGACCGGTGCGAAGGGGACGCCCTCCGAGGAACAGGAGGCCGTCAACGCCGAGAATCCGGCCGTGTTTCCGCTCGCGATCCCGATGCTCGTCGGGCCGGGCACGATCACGACGATCCTCATTCTCGTCAACCTCGCGCGCGGTGATGCGACGTCGCTGTTCGTCACCGTGACGGCGTTCGGGTCGGCGATCTTTGCGGCGTGGGCGTGCATGCGCGGCGCGCCCACGCTCGGACGGCTCATCGGCACGACGAGCGTGCACGTCGTATCGCGGCTTTTCGGGATCATCTTGGCGGCGCTCGCCGTACAATTCGTGCTCAACGGCATTCGCGAATCGCATCTGCTCGGCGCGCACGTCTGACGGTCTACGAGTTCGGGCGCTGGGCCTCGTCGGTGATTTCGCGGATGCCCAGCTCGTCGATGTGGCGCAGCAGGTCGAGCGCGTCGTCGTATACGCGGTACGCGCCGACCGCTTCGAGCGCACAGCGCGCGTTGCCGCCGCTCAAGAGACCGATGCCGTGCATGGCGGCGCGCTTGGCGGAGAGCAGGTCCCAGATGCTGTCGCCGACCGCAAAACAGTCGTTCGGTGCGAGCTCCAGGCGCTTTGCGGCTTCGAGAAACGAATCGCCGTTGGGCTTCGAAAATTCGACGTCTTCGGCGGTCACGACCGGAACGGTTTTCGGGAGTTCGAACGGTGCGAGCGCCTTCTGCGTGGCTTCGCGCTTGCCGGCCGTCGCAATCGCGAACGGGACGTCCGCAGCAACGAGGGCTGCGAGCAGTTCGTGTGCGCCGCGTAGCGGTTTGACGCCATCGGCGCGCTCGGCGTACTGCGTGTCGTGGCCGTTGGTGATACGTTCGATGACGTCGTCGTCGAGCTCGAGGTCGATTTCGCGTAAGATCGCGCGCGCGAAGAG
>CAZZUZ010000083.1:0-8407 GCA_964657315.1 Vulcanimicrobiota bacterium | reverse complement strand
GCCGAGACGCTCTTGGCAGCGCCAGAGATCGATCGGCACGCCTTCTTCGGTCAGGGCGGCGTGCCACGCGATGACGTGCTGGAAGACGCTGTCGATGAGCGTTCCGTCGAGATCGAAGATGAGTCCGCTTTGCATGGGCTACGCTGTTCCCAGGCACGCGTTCGGCGGCTCACAGTTGCTTGTGAGCGCCGTCCTCTATCGCGCGCTTCGTTACGGGGCCGAGGTGACGACCCAGTTGTAGGCGCTGTTTTCGAGCTCGAACCGAAGCGTTGCCGGCGACGATCCGGATGGAAGAAAGCAGGTCGCGGATGTCGAGCCTTCGGGTCCCGAGAACGACAGCCCGTTCGGGAGCGAATTTTCCTGAGCGAGCCAGCTCTTGGTGCTCGAGTTATAGTATCCGACGACCGACGAACCCGAGGGCGCGAGCTTCGGACAGTTGCCCTTCTGAAAGTAGGTCTCCGCGAAGTTCCAGCCGCCGGACTGCGGCGTGCTGTAGCCGCCCGCATTCACCGAGATGATTTTGTCCCAACGGCCCGTTGCAAAATTAAAGAGAATCGTATACCAGGTCGAAGACGGGCTCGGATTCGCATCCGGCGTGAACGTCTCGACGACATACGATTGCTGTCCGTTCGGCAACCGTGCCTCATAAGAGGTCACGAACGCCTTCGTGATCTGCGCATCGAAGATGTACGCCCGTTGCGCCAAGCAGAAGTTGAAGACCGTGAAATGCGCGGACTGATCGGCGTTCCCGTCGTTGCGGTAATACGTGCTGTCTTCCAAACATCCGTAGCCCGGATTGTGAATCGTGGGCGCGAAGGTCTGCTCGAGGCCCGTTACGCCGGACGGATACGGGAAAGGCGCTTGCGAAAATTCGTAGCCGGTTTCGATCGCATAGAACGCATCGTATGGAATGGCGGCGTTGAGGTTGGCGAAAAAACCCCACGCTTCGTGATCGCCCGCAGGAGCGACGGACTGCCGCGAGCGCGCATATTGCTGGGTCTGGGCCACGCGTTCGTCGGCGTCCGTGTTGACGAGCGTCGTCGTGCCGAGGTTGGAAAGCGAAGCGCTCGGGGGGAACGGCGTCGGCGCGTTCGCTGCAGCGATGGTCGCATCGGGCGCCTTGGCCTCATAGACCGTCGATGGCGCCGGCGTCGCCGGCAACGCTCCGTCGATGGCCGCGGCAGTCAGCGGCGTCGGCGAAGGCGAGGGCGTCGGCACGGGCGTCGCGGTGGGTACGGGCGACGGCGTCATAACGGGAGCCGAGGTAGGACGCGACGTCGGCTGCGATCCGGGACCCGTCGAGGCCGGAGAGGTTCCTCCGCCTCCGCCACACGCCACGAGAAAGAGCAGCCCTACAATTGCCGTCCGACGAAAATACATGTACGGCCCCTTAGCACTTTTGCGAAAATCTCTTTGAAGGATTCTCCGGCATCGCTCTCCGGCAAGCGCGCCTAGGCTCAAATAGTAGCTAACGGTGCGCCGGTGCCGTGTTAGCCGGAGGCGTCTCGTCGAACGACTACGCGCCCTGCGCGTCCGCTCTCGATGACAAGGGGAGCGCTCAAGCGCATTTAGGCCGGATTGCGTGGGGAACGTCATTGAGGCCCACCGGCGCTCACGCTTTTCGACCTTTCGCGAGGAGTGCCGGCTGAAGGTTCCCGGAGGTTCCGGGGGGCGACCCAAACGGGCCGGCGACGACGCCGGTCCGTGTTTACACTTGCGATTCTCTTGGAGATTACTGCGATGCGCGCGACTTGTTGGCATGGTAAAGGACGCGTAAGCGTCGATGAAAAGCCCGAACCCTCGATCGTGGATCCGACCGATGCGATCGTGCGCATCACGCTGACCGCCATCTGCGGTTCGGACGTCCATCTGTATGATGGGCTCATTCCGACGATGGAGTCGGGCGATATCCTCGGACACGAATTCATGGGCGAGATCGTCGCGGTCGGGAAATCGGTGGCGAAGGTCGCCGTGGGAGATCGCGTCGTCGTGGCGTTTCCGATCTCGTGCGGCGAGTGCTTCTTCTGTTCTCGAGATCTTTTCTCGTGTTGCGAACGATCCAATCCCAACAGAGAGATCGCCGAAAAGCTGTGGGGACATTCACCCGCCGGGCTCTTCGGCTACTCGCACGCCGTCGGCGGTTTTGCGGGGGGACAAGCCGAGTACGTTCGGGTGCCGTTTGCCGATGTCGGCTGCTTGAAAATTCCCGAGTCGATCGGCGACGAGCAGGCGCTATTCCTGTCGGACATCTTTCCGACGGGATACATGGCGGCGGAGAACGGCAACATTCAAAAGGGTGACACGGTCGCCGTCTGGGGCTGCGGACCGGTCGGACAATTTGCGATCAAAAGCGCGTACATGTTCGGTGCGGAGCGCGTCATCGCGATCGATCGCGTTCCCGAGCGACTCGCGATGGCGAAGGACCAGGGCGGCGCACAGGTGATCGATTATTCGCAGATCGACGACATCAATTCGGCTCTCAAGGAACTCACCGGCGGCCGCGGGCCCGACGTGTGCATCGACGCGGTCGGCATGGAGGCGCACGCGCCGGGAATCGAAGGCGTGCTCGATCGGGCGAAGCAAGTGCTCAAGGTCGAGACCGATCGCCCCGCCGTGCTTCGCGACGTGCTGCTCTCGGTACGAAACGGGGGAACCGTCTCGGTGCCGGGCGTGTACGGCGGATTCGTCGATACGTTTCCGATCGGCGCGTTCGTCAATCGGAATCTGACGCTCAAGAGCGGTCAGACGCACGTCAACACTACATGCCGCTGCTGCTCGAGAAAATCGTATCGGGCGAGATCGATCCGAGTTTCGTGATCAGCCACCGACTCTCGCTCGACGAGGCCCCACACGGATACGAAATCTTCCGCGACAAAAAAGAAGCGTGCACGAAAGTCGTGCTGCGACCCTGAGCGGAATACGCTTGCGAGAATTACCCATAGCCCACGCGACAAGCTCGCACAAAAAACGTGCGAGTGCTGCACGCGCATTTACGATTCGACCAAACTCCTCCTAGGGTACCGTGCGGCGAAAGGAGCCGGATAGGCAATAGGCCGCCACCCACCCGCAGGTTCCTCGCCCGGCCGACTGGGAATAGAGGCCATGACCCCGGAGGCATTCGATAGAAAGGCGCTGCTCGAGCGGAACTTGTTCCTCAAGGATCTGCCGGCGGCATCATCACGATCGCTCTTCGAAGCGCTTCGCTTGGAAGAGCTTCCGCTAGGCCGTATCGTGGCGCGTTCCGGCGACCCGGTCCCGATCGTCATTTTTCCGGTCACGGCGGGCATCTCGACCGTCAACGCGATGAGCGACGGTTCGACGATCGAGGTCATGCTCGTCGGACGGGAAGGCTTCTACGGAACGCAGATCGTCCTCGGGGATCCGGTCAGCGGCTACGACACGGTCGTGCAGATTGCGGGCAAAGCGCTGACCATCGATCCGCCTGCGTTTCTGGAGATCGTTGCCGCCGATGACGAGATCCGGCGGCGCGTTCTCATCTACGTACAGACGCTCATCCTATCGATGTCGCAATTTCTTGGCTGCAATCGGCTGCACGAACTCGAACAGCGCTGCGCGCGCTGGCTGCTGATGTGCCACGATCGCGTGCCGGGCGACGAGATTCTCATCACGCACGAATTCATCGCGGAGATGCTCGGCGCTCAGCGGCCGCGCGTTACGCTGGCACTTCAGTCGATGGAGAATCTCGGCGCGGTCGAGCGGCACCGCGGCACGATTACCATCGTCGACCGGGCGCAGCTCATGCAAAAAACGTGTGAATGCTACGCGAGAATCAACGACTCGACGCAGCGCCTCATGGGCTTTTCCGCACAGAAAACGGCCTCGATCGTCTAACGATCGGGCACGCGAAACCGCCGCGCGTCGACTGGCGAGCGAACGTCCCTTACGATACCGACCGAACGTCGGGACGATGCTATAACTACGGGAACGGTTGGGACGAGTCGCCGCATTCGCGGTAGTTACTTCCTGGCTCCCATAGAAAGATATCATCAGTTGTACGACATCGTCGGAGCGTTGCTCAAATGCGACGGCTGCAGGCACGCCGTGACGTATCACGACGGCTCGGGCTGCAATCATCGGGGCTGCCGGTGCCTCAGCTCCAAAGAACACGTCGTCGGCGTTCACATCGACATCGCGATTTCGGAACACCAGGAACTCTTTCGGATTTCCGCGCCCGAGGCGACCGGCGAGAGCACCATGTGACGCCCTGAGATGCGCTTTCGCGTCTCAATGGTGATTTCGGACCGGACACGTCGAACGATCGTCTTTCCCATCATGACCGCGGGGACGATTTTCCATGGTGACGACGGCCGATAAACTCCACCTCATCACGGGCGAAGAGCACGAGCGGATCCATCGGCATTACGACCGGGCGATGCCGCTGCTCGAGCGCCACTTCGGCGGGACGCCGCTCATCGCTGTGACCTATCCGCAAGGGTTTGCGGGGGACGCGGTCTTTCACGAGTCATTTGCCGATCTTCCCAAAAGCATCGAAACCGCGACCGCGACGACGTCGAGCGGACCGCATGCGTTCGTCAAGCTCAACGCCCATAACGTCGAATGGCTGCTCGCATCGCATTTCGTCGTCGAGCTCGATGGCTGGGGTTCGATGCTCGACGACCCGCAGCGCGCTGCGTTCGGGCGGCTCGTCCTCTCGCCGCATGGGAGTACCACCGAAGATGACGTCTTCGCCGCGGCGCATCGGCTCGGCGAACTGCTGACCGCGCAGAACCTTCAAGCGATCTCCGTGCTCGACGGGTTTCGCGGGCTGACGCTTTGGATTCCGTTTGCCGACGGGCCGTCCTATGACGACGTGGCGACGTGGCTGCGTGCGTTCGCTCGCGATGCGGCGGAGCGGCATCCGACGACGTTCACCGTTGCGAACTTGAAGGCCGAACGCGGCGATCGGATCTATCTCGGGACGAAGTCGAATCATCCCGGCATGGGCACGCTCTTGCCATACGCCCTGCGCGGCACGCCGGCGCTCGAAGTTTCGCTGCCCGTGCGCGCGAGCGATCTCGGGAAGATCCGCAACGGCGACGTCGACTCGGGCAGCTTCGAAGAATATCTCAAGCTCTTCGGCGACGTCTTTGCGGACGAACGGGCGCGGATCGGCTCGCAGCATTTCGGCGACCGTGCGGCCGGGCACGCCGCGCCGGCTCGAGCGTTGCCGTCGCCGCCCGACATTGCGCCGCACAATTACATCATCGCGGCGGCGCTCGCGATCCTCGCCGACGGCGATGTGCACGACGCGAACGATATTCTCGCGCAGGGTATCGCGCGCGGCATTCTTCCGAAGAGCACGACGCGGAAGTACGTCTATACGGCGCTGCACGAGTACGTCGTGCGAACGCTCGGGGCGGGAAGGGAACCCGAGTTCGTGCAGGTGGCCGACAGCGCGTCGTTTCGCATCAACGCGCCCGCCGATCCCTGGCCCGAGGTCGCGTTGCCGGACTTGCCGCGCTGGATGGACGATTCGGCGATCGCAACACTCGCCGAGCGGCTGCGGACGACGTCCGTCGGTGCGGACAGCACGGCATTCGAGGTTGCGGTGTGCGAAGCGTTCGCCGCGCTGCTCTTCGTCGCGAAACACATCGGCGGAAACGGACAACCCGACGGCGTGCTCGCCGCGCCGCTCGGCACCCAGACCTACCGCGTAACGCTCGAATGCAAGACGTCGAGTCCCGGCGGGGTCGTCACGAATCCCCGGCCGGAAGAGCCCGCGAAGTTTCGCGATGCGTTCGCGGCTACGAAGTCGGTGCTCGTCGGCGCGGCGTTCGGCGGCGACGCTTCGCTCGATGACGAGTTGCGCACGCACGGGGTCGCGCTCTGGACGGTCGACGATTTGTGCGCGGTGCTCGCCGCGCAGATCGGACCCGACGAACTGCGACCGATGTTCGAGGCCGGGCGTGCCGCTGCTGCGCTTCGCTCCATCTCGTGGGAGCGCGGACACGGCAAACGTAAGCGCGTGGCGGTGATCGCCGATCGGCTGCTGCGCGATCTGTGGCGGACGCAGGTGCTCTTTGCGTCGGTCGCCGCGGGTGAGACGCCGGTGGTCGACGAGGATGCGCTCTTCGTGCTCGTCGATGAGGGGCTCGCGCGTGATGGTTTGACGGTGGGGGCGTCGCTCGTGGAGGCTCGCGAGGCGATTGCGGACCTCGTCGCGCGTGGGTTGTTGCGGCGCGTCGGTGACGGGTTCGTCGCGGTGGTGTCCAGCGGTGAGAATTTTACGACTGCGCGCCTTCGGCGCTCCGCTTTGAATGACCCGAAGGTGCTAGGCGGCCCGACGGGTGCTTTCGATTAGCGTCAGGGCGAGTAGGACGAAGAGGGCGATTGCACGCGATTGCGAGGGGCCGACTGCGGCGGCAGAGAGTGCGGCGATGACGGCGATGCAGGCGGCGATGGCGAGCGCGAACGGCCACGTCTCGACGAAGAGGCCGAATACTTCTCCTACGAGCGTGCGAACCGCTTTCATGCGCGCGACTCGCGGGCTCGCCGGCTAAAACGTGCGATCGCAATGCTCGTGAACGCCGTCACGGCAAAACCAGTTACGAGCCAGAGGAGTGAGAGATCATTGCCGGGCCATGTGAGGCGTAGACCTTCGCCCGTCCAGTATGTTCCGAATGCCGAGAGCATGATGCCGACCACGAACTTCAGTGCGTTTTCCGGCACGCGCGAGAGCGGCTTGCGCGCGGCGAAGCCAAGGCCGACGACAACGACGCAGGCAGCCGCAGCGCCCGTGCCGGCATAGACCAGCGCGCCCGTAGCTCCGCCGACGCCGATGACGATGAAAACGACTTCTAGGCCCTCGAGCACCACCGCGTTGAACGCCGTCGCGATCGCGAGCCAGTCGAGCGAATCGCTAGGCGCCGCGGTTGCGAGACCGATTCGTTCGCGTTCGAAGATTTTGGCCTCATCGTGCAATGCGATGACGCCGACGTAGCGCAAGATCGCTTTGCGCAGCCAGCGCATTCCGAAGAACAGCAGCAGTATTCCGACGATCAGTTGCAGTCGCGCGATCGGGACGTACGCGAGCAGTGGGCCGAACGCGGTCACGACGATTGCCAGCAGTGCGATGCCCGCAATGGTGCCGATTGCGGCGACGCGCCACCCCCGCGTGACGCCGACTGCGAGTACGATCGTCAGCGCTTCGACGAACTCGACGAGCGAGGCGAGGAACGCGGGGACGGCCGTTGCGAGGATGGTCGTGCTCATGGCGCGTTGGTTCGTTCTTATCGTATCTGCGAAATCCCAGCGAGCGATTTCATCGGGCGTTCATGTCGGGGTTCATCGGGGGTTCATTTTGCGGGACTAGGTTTGAGGGATGCTGGCGCGAGTGGCGGTTCGCAATGGGAAGGTGCTGGTGTTCGTCGTCGTCGTGTTGGCGTTGCTCGGCGTGCGTGCGTACGTCGGGACGACGGCGGGAATCTTTCCGGTGATGACGTTCGCGCGAGTGGACGTCGTTGCGGATGCGGGCGATTTACCGCCGGATCGCGTTCGCGTCGCGATCGCGCGGCCGCTCGAGGCCGCGCTGCAGTCACTTCAAGGCGTCAGCGGCGTCGTGGCTACTTCGAGTCAGGGCTCGGCGGAGCTGCTCGTCGATTTTACTCCTGCGACGTCGTCGAAGGATGCGCTCGCGTCGGTCGATCAAGCGCTCTCGCAGGCGCGGGCGGAGGTGCCTGCGGCGAGAAACGTCGTGGCGGCGGCCGTCAACGCGGATCGCGAGCCGATCGTCAGCTACGCGCTGACCTCGCGGGAGCTGTCGCAAACGGTGGTGCGTCAGATCGCGGCGACCCAGATCGTGCCGCGCTTGTACGGCACGCCGAGTTTGGGCCGCGTGCTCGTCAACGGCGGCGCGACCGCGGAGTATCACGTCGCGCTCGACCCGGCGCGGCTCGCCGCGAACGGCCTCGGCGCGTCCGACGTCACCAAAGCGCTCGCAGCGGCAAACGACGTTCGCAGCGCCGGCACGGCGCAACACGACTACCAGACCTACACCATCCTCGTCGATTCGGGTCTCGGCGATCGCGCGTCGATCGCGAAGACGGGCGTACCGCTCAAGAACGGCGGTTCCGTTTCGATCGGAAACCTCGGCAGAATATCCCTCGGCGTGTCGCCGGTCACGAACCAGACGTCGTTCGGCGGAGTGAATGCGGTGATCCTCAGCGCGTTCGTCGTGCCGGGCGGAGATTCGGTCGCGATGGCGCGCGAGTTGCGCGCGCGTATCGACGCCGTCGTACCGTCGCTACCCGCGAACATCGCGGTACGGCCGTTTTGGGATCAGACGACGCTCATTACCGCATCGCAGTCGGCGCTGCGCGATGCGATCGTCATCGGCGCGCTGCTCGCGATCGGCGTCATCTTCCTCTTCTTGCGCGACGTACGGCTG